>JAPHSC010000063.1 GCA_026193125.1 Gammaproteobacteria bacterium | reverse complement strand
TGCTTTACAACCCGCAGGCCTTCTTCACACACGCGGCATTGCTGGATCAGGGTTGCCCCCATTGTCCAATATTCCCCACTGCTGCCTCCCGTAGGAGTCCGGACCGTGTCTCAGTTCCGGTGTGGCTGATCGTCCTCTCAGACCAGCTACGGATCGTCGCCTTGGTAGGCCATTACCCCACCAACAAGCTAATCCGACTTGGGCTCATCCAATAGTGCGAGGTCCGAAGATCCCCCGCTTTCCCCCGTAGGGCGTATGCGGTATTAGCTCGAGTTTCCCCGAGTTGTCCCCCGCTACTGGGTAGATTCCCAAGCATTACTCACCCGTCCGCCACTCGACGCCTGGGAGCAAGCTCCCTTCGTTTCCGTTCGACTTGCATGTGTTAGGCATGCCGCCAGCGTTCAATCTGAGCCAGGATCAAACTCTTCAGTTTAAAGGTTTGATGTACTGGCAAATGTTCGCTAGCTAAATGAATTTAGCTTTTGAGCACTCGCCGATTTATCGCACATCGCGACATCGACCGAGCACCCACACAAATTACCTGATTAAATTTTTAAAGAGCGTGCTTCGTTCTTCCCGAAGCGAGCCGACAATTATAGAGAGCTTAGTCTCTGCCGGTCAACTCCAAATTGCTAAAAAGTCTAAAAAAACATTCTCAGCCATTTGGAACCCTCGGCAACGGCGTCACCTCGGGAGGGCGGCATTATATAGTGACCCGGGTGGCCGTCAAGCCCCATCTGACTTTAATTTTTAAAATAGACGGTTTTGCGGCAAATTTTGCCGGCGCATGCTAATTTTAGCCCATTACAGGACTCGCCAATCAACTTGCCGGAATCGCCGGTTACCATGGAAAAACAACAAGTTATGAACTCAACTAAACAAGCTCTGATCTGGGACCTGCCAACCCGAATATTTCATTGGTCTCTGGCTACTTGCTTCTTTGGCGCATGGATTACCCACGAAATGGAGGCCAGCGGGTTCTGGCTGCATACGATTTTCGGCTATTCGGCCCTCGTCCTGGTGTTATGGCGGCTAGGTTGGGGATACATAGGAACCCGCTACGCCCTCTTCCGTAATTTTATTGCTGGCCCGAGGTCAACCCTGGCATACCTGCGCGCGGAAGCTTCCGACCCTTCGACCATACAAGTGGGGCACAGCCCGACCGGTGGCTGGGCCATTATCGCGATGCTGGCGCTAATAGGACTCCAAGCCTGCAGCGGCCTGTTGAATGGCGGCGAGCTTCTGATGGAGGGCCCATGGTTTCAGGCGGTGCCTGGCTGGGCAAAGGATTTTGCCCACGAATTCCACGAACTAAACTTCAATATATTGCTGGGCCTGGTGGGTCTGCACCTGGCGGCCATACTGTTCTATGCGGTCAAACGTAAACGCAATCTGTTGCCCGCCATGATTACCGGCTACTCCAAGGCTGGCGGAGACTCACAGGGCGTTGGTTCACATAGGTTATTGCCGGCCTTGCTCCTGCTCGCGCTGGCAGCGCTCATCGTGTGGGCAATAATCAGCCTGGCCCCACCGCCATCCGCCGACCCGATGGATATGTTCTAAATGGAAAAGGGAGGTCATGCCTCCCTTTTCCATTGCCCGGCCTCAATCCGCCGCTAGTCGTCCTTTTTGAATTTGTCATGGCAGGCCTTGCAATCGTCCGCCACCGCCGTGAACGCCTTGCTAGAGTCCGCCAGGTCACCGTTAGCGGACACGGCTACCAATTTGTTGCTGCTATCAACCAGGTTACTGGCAAGCCGCGAGAATTCTGCGTAGTCGTCCCAGATTTCCGGCTTTGCCTCGGTGTCGATGGCAAAGCTGCGCAAATCTTCCCTGAACAGGTCCTCAACCATTTCCGCCAGCGCCGCCAGCCTCTTGGCCTGGGTGCTGAACGCCTGGGCGTCGTAGGGCGTTTGCTTCTTGATCATTGCCACCATAGGGCCTGCGCTCCAGTTCTGCAGGTGCATCGCTGAGCCGCGCAACCTGTCGATCTTTTTCGCCCGCTTCAAGGCGTCTTCGCCCTCTGCTGCATGGGCCCAGGCACCGAGCATCACAAATCCTAACCCGGCAAACACAAACAATAATTTTTGAAATGTCTTCACTTCATACCTCTCCGATGACTGCCCAATCAACCCTTGAGTGTAATACGGGCAAATTTCCTCTTTCCCACCTGGCAAACGTGCACACTGCCCGCCGCCAGTACCATATCGCGGTCGCTGATCTTCTCTCCATCCACTTTCACAGCGCCCTGCTGAATCATGCGTATCGCCTCGGATGTGCTGGATGTAAGCCCGGTTTCCTTGAGCATAAGAACCAGCGCCATGGCACCGTCGGCGCATTCAAGCTCATACTCCGGCATATCGTCCGGGGTTGCGCCTTTCTGAAAGCGAGCCACAAACTCTTCCTGTGCGGCAGTTGCCGCCGACTGTCCATGAAAGCGCGCCACAAGTTCCTGCCCGAGCAGGAACTTGATATCCCGCGGATTGGCGCCCTCCCCAATCCGCCGTTTGAACCCCTCGATCTCAGCCAGGGGGCGAAAGCTCAGAAGTTCAAAATAGCGCCACATCAAATCGTCGGAAATAGACATGATTTTGCCGAAAATCTCGCCGGGAGCCTCATCAATGCCAATATAGTTTCCCAGGGACTTTGACATCTTCTGCGTGCCGTCCAGCCCCTCCAGCAGGGGCATGGTAATCACCACCTGGGCTTCCTGCCCGTAAGCTTGTTGCAGCTGGCGTCCCACCAACAAGTTGAATTTCTGGTCGGTTCCCCCCAGCTCCACGTCCGCCTTCATGGCAACCGAATCGTAACCTTGTACCAGCGGATACAAAAATTCATGGATGGCTATCGGTTGCCCGGTCTTGTAACGCTTGTTGAAGTCATCGCGCTCCAACATTCTCGCCACCGTGTGCCTGGCGGCCAACTGAATCAGATCGGAGGCGGACATCTTTCCCATCCAGCTGGAATTGAACATGACCTGGGTGCGCTCGGGATCCAGTATTTTGAAAATCTGCTCCCGGTAGGTCCTGGCGTTTTCCGCCACGTCGCTTGGGGTCAGAGGGGGACGGGTGGCACTTTTGCCCGTCGGGTCACCAATCATCCCCGTGAAATCCCCGATCAAGAACAATACCTCATGCCCCAGATCCTGAAACTGTCGCATTTTGTTGATCAACACCGTGTGCCCAAGGTGCAGATCTGGCGCGGTCGGGTCAAAGCCGGCCTTGACACGCAAAGGCCTGCCCAGCTTGAGCTTGGCCAGCATCTCATCCTCCCGCAGCACCTCATCGGCCCCGCGAGTGATCTCTTTCAGTTGTTCTTCCACCGATAACATTCGGCTCTCTTCCTTAATCAGCATGATAAATTGACCGCGAACAGCGCAAAGTTTAACTTAACGCGCAAACTTGACAGGACTATCGAATTGACCCGCCGAAAGACCCAAGTCTGGCACGATTATAAACCCCAAGGGAATCCGAAGCCCGAATCGGGGCCCTTACGCCTGCCCCGGTTAAAAGCGGAACACTTGCGCTGGTTCCTGGTGGGTATTGGAATTTCCATTTCCATCCTGGCGCTGCAGTTGCTTTCCAATACGCGATCGCTGGTGCAGGAACCCGCAGCTGGCTCATTACCGCCCGCCTTTGAGCTCACCGGTGTTCCCCTTGAACTACCAGGCACGCCTGCCAGTAATTTGGTCACCACGCAGGCGCAGGTCACCCAGGCGCCCCCCGTGCCAGGTGAGGCTGGCCACTCGGTGACGCTCACCGTGCGCCCGGGCGATTCCATGGACTCGCTGTTTGGTCGCAACAAGCTGGATCGGGGCGACCTGGCTGAAATACTCACCTTGGAGGAGGCGCGAAGTGCAATGCGCCTGGTGCATCCTGGTGACACCATCCAGATACGCGAGCTGAATGGCAAGATACTAAGCTTGAATCGCAAGATTGATGAAACACATGAACTGGAGGTCACCCTGTCAGACTCCGGTAACTATCAGTCGCGAATCATTGAGCGACCGCTGGAAACGCGTGTCGTGTATGCGCATGGCACGATCAAGAACTCACTGTTCGTGGCTGGCCGGGAGGCCGGCATGTCTGACAAGGTAACCATGAACCTCGCCGGCATATTCGCCTGGGACGTGGATTTCGTGCTCGATATTCGGGAAAACGACGAGTTCGTCGTGTTGTACGAAGAGCTCTGGCAGGACGGAAGCCGGGTCAAGGACGGGGAAATATTGGCGGCGGAATTTGTCAACCAGGGAGAGACGCTGAGAGCCATCCGCTACACTGACAGTGAGGGTCGTAGCGATTACTTCAGCCCCGAGGGCAACAGCATGCGCAAGGCCTTTATTCGGGCACCGGTGGATTTCACGCGCATCAGCTCCAATTTCAATCCAAATCGAAAACATCCTATTCTGAACAAGATCAGGGCCCATAAAGGAGTGGACTATGCCGCTCCCAATGGAACCCCCATTAAGGCCGCCGGCGATGGCAAGGTAATTTTTGCGGGCCGCAAGAATGGCTACGGCAATTGCATAATTCTTCAGCACGGCGGCAACATCACAACGCTTTACGCCCACATGTCCAAGTTTTCCAAGGACGGACGGGTGGGCAAGCGCGTCGTCCAGGGCCAGGTGGTTGGTTACGTAGG
>JAPHSC010000411.1 GCA_026193125.1 Gammaproteobacteria bacterium | reverse complement strand
TGGAGCCAGGGTCCAGGTGGTGAACGCGTCTCCGGAACTGGGCGACCAGGCATGCGAAAAGTCTGAAGCTGACAAGTCTGAAGCTGACAAGTCTGACACGGATAAGCCGGACGGCGAAGATTCTGAAGCCGACAAGTCTGACACGGATAAGCCGGACGGCGAAGATTCTGAAGCCGACGACGCCGAAAACGACAAACAATAATCGGATCAATGGGTAGCCCGCGTGCCCATTCACCAGACAGGGACCAACTATGCGCCGGTTGATTGAAATCGCCACAGAACGACGGGTTACCATTGCGATGTTTACGGTTGCAATCGTGCTGTTTGGCATGGTGTCACTGTCACGTCTGAAGCTGAATCTGCTTCCGGATATCTCCTACCCGACCATCACCATACGCACGGAACTCGTCGGTGGTGCTCCGCTGGAAGTCGAAAACCTGATCACCAAGCCGATCGAGGAAACGGTAGGTATCATCAAGAATGTCCGCCTGGTCAGATCTGTATCCCGTTCGGGTCAATCTGACGTCATCCTGGAGTTCCTCTGGGGCACGGACATGGATATTGCGGGCGTGGATGTGCGTGAGAAACTTGATCTCCTGCAGCTACCACTGGAAGCCGGGCGGCCGATGTTGCTGCGGTTCGACCCCTCCAATGAACCCATACTTCGGCTGGCTCTCAAGGAGACCCAATCCGATGGGACTGCCGAGAGCAGCGAGGGACGTCTGAAGGCCCTGCGTCGACTGGCCGAGGATAGATTGAAAACCGATCTTGAGGCGGTGGAAGGCACCGCCGCCGTGAAGGTGAGCGGTGGCTTGAAGGACGAGATCCAGGTGCGTGTCGACCAGGAGCGGCTTTCGCAACTGGGTCTGAGCATCGACCAGGTTGCCAGTCGACTGCGGGCCGAGAACGTGAACCTGTCGGGCGGTCGTCTGGAGCAAGGTAACCAGCGCTTCCTGGTACGCACTATCAACGAGTTCACCTCGGTCGAGCAAATGGCTGACTCCATCGTGGCCAATGTTGAGGGTCGGCCCGTTTACCTCAGAGACATCGCGAGCGTAACGCGTGGCTACAAGGAACGCGAAGCCATCACTCGGGTGGACGGTAACGAGTCTGTTGAACTTGCGGTGTACAAGGAAGGTGACGCCAACACGGTGCAGGTGGCCGACAGGCTCAAGGGCCAACTGCAGCGGGTACGCGAATCCCTACCCAAAAACATGGAGCTGACAACGGTTTACGATCAGTCCACCTTTATCTCGGCTGCCATCAGCCAGGTAACCTCGGCAGCCCTGGGTGGCGGTCTGCTGGCCATCATCGTGCTGTATGGATTTTTGCGGGACGCGCGGGCCACCCTGATCATTGGTCTGGCAATCCCGATATCGGTCATCGGTACCTTCCTGCTGATGTATTCCAGCGACGTGACGCTGAACATCATGTCCCTGGGTGGTATAGCCCTGGCGGTAGGCATGCTGGTGGATAACTCTATCGTGGTGCTGGAAAACATCGTGCGCAAGCGTGAAGAAGGCGAGGATGTGCTTGAAGCCGCGCGCTCGGGTACCGCGGAAGTAGCCATGGCTGTGACCGCGTCCACGCTGACCACGGTGGCCGTGTTCTTTCCGATGATTTTTATCAGCGGAGTGGCAGGCCAGTTGTTCAAGGACCAGGCCCTGACCGTTTCCTATGCCCTGGCTTTCTCATTGGTGGTGGCACTGACCCTTATCCCCATGCTCGCCGCCCTGGGTGCCAGCCAACGCTATGCCGACCAGGTTGATGAGACCCCACCGGGACGTGTCACTAACAGCGTGGCCTTCGTGGTGCGCCTGTTCCGCTGGCTGTTCGGAGCAATTAGCTGGCTGGTAGGCAAGCTCATGCTGCCGCCCTCAATCGCCCTGCGAGCCTTGTATAACGCCACGGCCAGTATTTACCCCGGAATATTGGGCTGGGCATTGAAACATCGAGGATTGGTCCTGTTGGTGTCCACCGTGGTGTTTGTGCTGACCATGGGCCTGGTACCGCGCCTGGGTACTGAGCTCATTCCGCAGCTTTCCCAGGGAGAATTCACCGTTGACATTCGGCTCCCGCCTGGCTCCCCGTTGGCAGAGACCGACAGGACCGTGCTCGAAGTGCAGCGACAGACCAGCCAGTTGGATCAGGTGGCCATGGCCTACTCGGTCGCCGGGACCGGCAACCGACTGGATGCGAACCCGGTGGACGCCGGTGAGCACACGGGAAGCATCGCGGTCACTCTGAACAAGGGCGCTGGTCGTGAGACCGAGGACCAGGTCATGAATGCCATGCGCGGAGAAATGCGCCAGCTTCCCGGTGTGCAATACGAATTCTCACGCCCTTCCCTTTTCAGCTTCAGCGAACCGCTGCAAATCCAGGTCTCTGGATATGACCTCACCCAACTGACAATGATCAGTGCCCAGATCGTGCGCGCCATGTCCGCATCGGATCGCTACTCTGATATCAAGAGCACGATCGAAGAAGGCAATCCCGAGATCCAGATTATTTTTGACCAGGAAAGAGCGGCCAAGTTGGGATTGACTGTGCGTGACATTGCCGACCGGGTAGTGGCAAATGTGCGTGGCGAGCTGGCCACACGCTACACCTGGCGTGACAAGAAGATCGACGTGCTGGTGCGCAGCGTCGATACACAGAAAGCGTCGGTGGAGGACATTCGCAACCTCATCGTCAACCCCGCCAGTGATCGCCCGGTAACCCTGGGTGCGGTGGCCGATGTATTCATCGCCAGGGGGCCTTCGGAAATACGCCGAATAGCCCAGGAACGCGTTGGCATTATCAGCGCCAGCGTCAGCTACGGCGACCTGGGCACAGCGGTAACCGAGTTGCAGAATCTGGTGGGCCAGATCGCCTTGCCGCCCGGCCTGTCAGCGAGCGTCGCCGGGCAGAGCGAGGAAATGCAAGAATCCTTTGAGTCCATGCAATTTGCCCTGGCGCTGGCCGTATTCCTGGTCTACCTGGTCATGGCTTCGCAGTTCGAGTCCCTGATTCATCCGTTTGTCATCCTGTTTACCATTCCCTTGGCGCTGGTTGGCGCCGTGCTGGCCTTGTATGTCACCGGCACCACGGTGAATGTGGTGGCCCTGATAGGCGTCATTATGCTGGCCGGTATCGTGGTCAATAACGCCATTGTTCTGGTGGACATGATCAACCAGCTTCGCTCCAGGGGCATTGAGAAACACCAGGCGATACAGGATGCAGGCAAGGCGCGCCTGCGGCCTATCATGATGACAACCCTGACCACGGTGCTTGGATTGCTACCCATGGCCATTGGATTTGGCGAAGGCTCGGAGGTGCGTACCCCCATGGCCATCACCGTAATCGGTGGGTTGCTGATGTCCACCATACTGACCCTGGTGGTCATACCCGTGATGTATTCCATGATGGACCGGAAAACCTGGGATACGGTGCCTGTGACCGATCCCGTGCAGCAGAACTGAGCGGGGAGCAACATGAAACATACCGAGATTGCGTTGCGCCGACCGGTTACCACGGTGATGGTGTTCGTGGCCATGGCCCTGGTCGGAGCTATTGCGACTCGGCTGCTGCCACTCGAGAAATTTCCGGACATTGAATTCCCGGGAATTTTTATCCAGGTACCCTACCCGGGTTCCACGCCTGAAGAGGTCGAAGAGCTTATTACGCGACCGATTGAGGAAGCGCTCGCAACCCTGCCGGGTGTGAAGGAAATGAACTCGCGGTCCACCCAGGACATGGCCGAAATCTTTCTCCAGTTTGACTGGGACGAGGAGGTCTCGGCCAAGGGTATAGATGCCCGTGCCAAGGTGGATGCGATACGCAACCAATTGCCCGCCGACGTTGAACGGGTACTGGTTTTCACCGGATCTACCGGTGATCAGCCGATCCTGACGCTTCGGGTCTCCAGTGATCGCGACCTGAGTGACAGCTACGATATGCTGGACCGCCTGCTCAAACGCAGGATAGAGCGCCTGGAAGGGGTTTCGAAAACCGAACTGCAAGGGGTTGAAAGAAAGGAAGTCAGAATACTGCTGGACTCTGATCGCCTGGCGGCCCATGGGGTAGACATCAATGCCCTGCTGCAGCTATTGGAGAAGAGCAATTTCTCGGTCAGCGCCGGACGCATCACCGACTCGGGACAACGCCTCAGTGTGCGTCCCCGCGGCGAATTCACCTCACTGGACCAGATACGCGATTTGGTTATCAACGGCAGCAGTCTTCGCCTGGGTGATGTTGCGCAGGTGGAAATGCGCAGCGCAGAGCGCAATTACGGCCGGCACCTGGACCGAAATTACGCCATTGGTCTTCAAGTGTACAAAGCCACTGGTTCCAATATGGTGGAAGTGGCGGACCGGGTGAAGGCGGAAGTGGCGCGTGTCGGTGAACTGCCCCAGATGCGGGGGGTCAAGATTTTCGACCTGGACAACCAGGCGGATAACGTGAAGGAGTCCCTGAATGACCTGCTGTCGGCCGGCCTGGTAGGCCTGCTGCTCGCCATCACGGTTCTTTACCTGTTCCTGCGCCAGGTTACTACGACCCTGATTGTCGCCGCCTCGGTGCCATTCTCCCTGCTGATTACCCTGGGTGTCATGCACTTTGCGGGACTGTCCCTGAATATATTGTCCATGATGGGTCTGATGCTGGGGGTTGGCATGCTGGTGGACAACGCCGTGGTAGTCACCGAGAGCATTTTCCGTCACCGCCAGCTGGACCCGGACAATACCCTGGCGGCCACCTTGAAAGGTGTAAACGAGGTCGGTCTGGCAGTCATCGCAGGCACCGCCACATCGATAATTGTTTTCGCGCCCATCATGTTCGGCGCCAAGGTCGACATCACCGTCTTCCTGAGCCATGTGGCCCTGACTATCATGGTCGCCCTGGTTGCCTCCCTGTTGATCGCCCAGACGCTGGTGCCAATGCTGGCCGCGCGTGTGCCGCCGCCACCGGTTCCCAAGCAAGGCAACCTGATGCTGAAAGCCAGCGTCGGCTATATGCGCATTTTGCGCTGGACCCAGACTCATCCGTTCTGGACCACGCTGGGGATCCTGGTGGTCGTGGGAACCAGTTTCATTCCCATGCAACTCGTGAACTTCGACACCTTTCCCCAGGAAAGCTCGCGCCGCCTGTTCATGGACTACCATATTGAAGGGCAGCATTCGCTCGAGCGCATGGGAGAAGCGGTGAACAAGATGGAAGATTTCTGGTTCTCGAACCAGGAAGAATTGAATATCGCCTCGGTGTACAGCTATTTCGATCCCGAGCGAGCGCAATCGGTACTCCTGCTTACTCCGGAGGAAGATGCCACCCTGTCCACCAAGGAAATAATCAAGCGCATTGAGGAAGGCATGCCCGAGATCATCATCGGCAAACCCAGCTTCAAGTTTGACCAGGACGGCGGCGGCGGAAACGGTTTCAGCATTCAACTCATGGGCGACTCCACCGCTCACCTGAATGAACTTTCCAGGGACGTGATCAGGGTGCTGAGTAGCGTCGAGGGACTCAAGGACCTGCGCTCGGACAGCGAAACCGGCGAACGGGAAGTGCGTATCTCGATAGACAGGGACCGGGCCGCCAATGCCGGTCTGACCGCCCGCGAAATTGCCAGCGCCATAGCCATCGCCATGCGTGGTGAGGTTCTGCGAGAGTACCGCGGCGAAAGCAGTGACATCACTGTGCGCCTGGCTTTCCGCGAAGATGACAAGCAATCGATTGAACAGTTGGCAAACCTGCCGCTTTACAACCGCCTGGGTGAGCGAATCACTCTGGGAACGGTCGCCTCGTTCAACATCGCTGCCGCCGCCCAAAGCATTGAGCGAACCGACAGGCAAACTGCGCTGGGTATCTCCGGCAACGTCTCTGACGACGCAAGTCTGGACGAGATTCGGCCCAAGGTCTCTGCAGTAATGGAAACCTTTGAGTTGCCACCGGGATATAGCTGGAAGTTTGGTCGCGGTTTTGATCGGCAGGATGAAACGCAGCAGATCATGCTGGTGAATATCCTGCTGGGAATCGCATTGATATTCATCGTCATGGCGGCGCTGTTTGAGTCCCTGCTCTACCCGCTATCTATCATCACGTCGATCGGATTCTCGGTGATCGGAGTTTTCTGGTTTTTCGCCGTGACTGGCACGACGTTCTCCTTCATGGCGTCTATCGGCATCATGATCCTGATCGGGGTGGTGGTGAATAATGGAATCGTGCTGGTAGACCACATCAACAATCTGCGCCGGGAAGGCATGGCCCGCAACGAGGCTATCGTGATCGCCGGCCGCGACAGGTTAAGGCCAATCCTGATGACCGTTGCAACGACTATACTGGGCCTGGCACCGCTGGCTGTAGGCACAACCCAGGTGGGTGGGGATGGGCCGCCCTATTATCCCATGGCGAGGGCCATAATCGGGGGCCTGGGCTTCTCAACCATTATTTCGCTGGTAGTCGTACCTACCACTTACATTTGGCTTGACGGCCTGTCCAAGTGGAGCAGCAAGGTCCTGCACACCGCGCGCCAGCCAATGGTCTGGCGGCGACCGGGGCGGACACGCAGCTAGCGGATAAGGGCCGAATAGACCTCCCAGAAATCCTGGGCCAGAACGTTGGTGGCGACCTCCACCCGGGGCGCTTTCTTGGCGAGCTCATCCAGGGTTTCTGCCCTCGGAATCGTGTCCTCGTCTGTCAGGTAGCTGGCTACCGCGTGCAGGTCTTGCGCGCCGCGCTTCACGGCGGCGGAAAAAGCCGGATCAGACTTTATTCCGGCGACGGCCCTGGGTACTTCCTCCATCAGCCGAGAACACTGCTCCCGAGTGCCATACCGAACCTCTTCGATTGGCATAATTGCGGCATCCCGGGCCATGGCGGCGAAGCCCTTCTCCGAGTAATACTGATGCATGTATCGAGCTAATGCGATAACGCCCAGATTGGCAATCCGTTTGCCCTGGATCCCCAATCCCTGGAACTCTGGAGGGCGTTGGGCAGCAATACTGGATTGCGCGTCATTGAGTTGGTCGTATTTGAGCTGCAAGGGGGTGATAGCCATCCTCGTGGTTTCCAACTCCGCCTTCAGCGGGCGGCGTTTGAAATACCCAAAAATTCCGCGCATGGATTCCGCCTTCGCATGCAACTGCTTGAGCGATTCCCGCAAACGTGACATTTCAGCAGTTAACGCCTGCATCTCGTCCGCCAGGCCCGCCAGGCGTTGATTTCTCTCACGATTGAACACCATCATCTCGTGCTGACGTTCTTTCTCCTCGCGCTGTTTGTACAACTCGGAAGCAAACTTTTTCAGCTCGGCGGCGCAGGTGTTCCAAAGACCGCGTAACTGATAGTAAACAATAGCGTTGAAACCGGCCTCTGGATTGGCAAACAGCTTTTCCAGCGCCTGCATTCGCATCTCGACACTCTGGGTTGCCTCTTGCTGCCGCTTGAGCGTCTCCTCCAAACGGTAGCGTTGCTCTCTCAGGCGCCTGAATTCTTTCTTCAAGGCCGCCCGATTCCAGAAAAGCTGCATCAGGCGATCGTCGCCCTCGCCTTTCGAATCCAGCCAACCGTGTTTCTTGGTCATGTCCTGCTTGCCTGGCCCCTCGGGGCCTCTGAAAACAGATGCCCCGCATCGGCACAATATTCCAGCCACTTGTTGAGCAGCATGTTGCGTTGCCACCGATGGTGCAAGTCTTTCCCCGGAGCCGTGGTAAAGGGTTCCAGTACACGGTGCCGGTGGAATGTCGAGCAATCCATAGTCTCAACCAGGCGCGCATCGTGGTAAATACGCACGCTCAGGTCAGGGTCCGCTACCGACTCTTGGCCATCCATGAACATGTAGGTCAAGTGCAGGGTGGTCGTATAGCGCCCCTTCTCTCGCACCGTCAGGAACAGTGGCAGGTCTCCA
>JAPHSC010000362.1 GCA_026193125.1 Gammaproteobacteria bacterium | reverse complement strand
GGCGCCATTCGACACACCTCGGTCATACCCATTGCCGGGGATCAGGTCACCAACGACATAGCCGTGTCCCTGCGCACACCAACCCAGTACGCGGAAGAAATAAAGATCAAGTACGCCTGTGCCTTGTCGCAGTTGGCGAATCCCGATGAAACCATCGAGGTGCCCAGTGTGGGTGACAGGCCGCCGCGCAGATTGGCGCGCCAGACCCTGGCGGAAGTCGTGGAGCCGCGTTACGAGGAGCTGTTTACCTTGATTCGGGATGAATTGCGCCGAAGCGGGTTTGAGGAATTGATCGCGGCCGGTGTGGTGCTGACCGGTGGAAGTTCAAAAATGGAAGGTGCCGTTGAGTTGGCGGAAGAAGTATTTCATGCGCCGGTGCGCCTGGGAGTTCCGCAGCACGTAGAAGGCCTGGCCGACGTGGTGCGCAACCCGATTCATGCTACCGGGGTGGGCTTGTTGCTATATGGGCGTGATGCGGCGGGACGACGTTCCGGCGACGCGCCCATGGGTAGCAGTGTGAAAGAAATATGGGACCGGATGAAAGCCTGGTTCCAGGGAAATTTTTAATCGTATTCAGTCAGTGGGTCGTCAAAGGAGTATAAAAAAATGTTCGAGTTAATGGACGCATACAGCCAAAATGCTGTCATCAAGGTTATCGGTGTGGGAGGTGGCGGCGGCAACGCCGTGAAGCATATGCGCCTCTCAGGCATCGAGGGTGTGGAATTCATTTGTGCCAATACCGATTCGCAGGCACTGCGTAACACCGACGTGAAGACGTCGATCCAGATCGGCTGCAATATCACCAAGGGACTGGGCGCCGGAGCCGATCCCGAGTTGGGCCGGCAGGCGGCGATGGAAGATCGCGATCGCATCATGGAAGCGATCCAGGGTTCCGACATGCTGTTCATCACCGCAGGCATGGGCGGTGGTACCGGAACCGGAGCGGCGCCGGTGGTGGCGCAGGTTGCCAAGGAACTGGGTATTCTCACCGTGGCAGTGGTGACCCGGCCCTTTGAAATGGAAGGTGGCAAGCGTAATCGCATCGCAGACCAGGGACTGGCTGAGCTGGGCAAGTACGTGGATTCCTTGATCACTATTCCCAACGAGAAACTGCTTACGGTTCTGGGGCCCAGCACCTCTTTGTTGTCCGCCTTTGCCAAGGCCAATGAAGTATTGCAGGGTGCGGTCCAGGGCATTGCCGAACTGATTACCCGTCCCGGCTTGATCAACGTCGATTTCGCTGACGTACGCACGGTGATGTCCGAGATGGGTATGGCAATGATGGGTACCGGCGAGGCCACGGGCGAGGGTCGGGCTGCAGAGGCCGCAGAGGCCGCCATTTCCAGTCCGTTACTGGAAGACGTTAACCTGTCGGGTGCGAACGGTATCCTGGTGAACGTGACAGCCGGCGAGTCCCTGTCCATCGGTGAGTTGCAGGAAGTGGGCCAGATAGTGAAAGCCTTCGCTTCCGAAGACGCGACCGTAGTGCTGGGAACAGTTATCGATCCCGACATGGGTGACCTGTTGAGGGTGACGGTTGTGGCCACTGGTTTGGGTCAACCCCCCGCCAGGGCGGAACAGCCGCGCATCCAGATGGTGCGCGCAACCGGGACCGATGGTGGGCCGACCAATTACGATGAGCCGGCAATTCGCCGTCGCATGCGGCAGGGTGAAAGTGGACGTGCACCCAGCTTCGGCGCCAGCGATGAAATGCTGGATATCCCGGCTTTCCTGCGTCGGCAGGCGGATTAGCCCGGATTGTCGCAAATTAACGACGCCCTGGTTTAGAAGCAGAGCAGCAAAGTCAAGGGAATCAGTTCCTTGTATGACATTTCGTGGTTATGGTAGCTTACGTCATCAATACGCCGGTTCGGGCGGCATTAGTGTGCCCGTGGACCGGTGGTGACGACCCCACTGAACGGTAACGTGAGCGGTGGCTGTCGAAATGTCAGGAGACATTTGCATGCTCAGGCAGAGAAGTTTGAAAACCAAGATCCGGGCCACCGGTATCGGCTTGCATTCGGGGCAGAAGGTCTACATGACCCTGCGCCCGGCGCCGGTGAATACGGGTATCGTGTTTCGTCGCGTGGATCTTGCGTCGCCCGTGGATTTGCCCGCCAGCGCTGAACTGGTGGGCGATACCATGTTGGGCACGACCCTGCAGAAGGATGGCGTCAAGGTTGCGACCGTTGAGCACCTGATGTCAGCGTTTGCCGGCCTGGGTGTTGATAACGCCTTTGTGGACCTGAGTGCCGCGGAAGTCCCGATCATGGATGGCAGCGCAGGTCCTTTTGTTTTCTTGATCCAGTCGGCAGGTATAGAGGAACAAAATGCTCCCAAGAGCATGATCCGTATCAAGCAGACTCTGCGCGTGGAGGATGGCGACAAGTGGGCGCAATTCGAGCCCCATAATGGGTACCAGCTCAATTTTGCGATTGAGTTCGATCACCCCGCCTTCAAGAAACTTCCCCAGCAGGCCACCCTCGATTTTTCTTCCGCGGCCTTCCTGCGAGAGATCAGTCGCGCCCGTACATTCGGCTTCATGCGTGATATCGAAGCCCTGCGTGCCAGGAACCTTACCCTTGGTGGCACGATGGACAATGCCATCGTGATGGATGACTACCGTATTCTCAACGAGGACGGGTTGCGCTACCAGGACGAATTTGTGAAGCACAAAATTCTGGATGCCCTGGGTGACCTTTACCTTTGCGGGCATGCGCTGATTGGCAAGTTTACTGGTTACAAGGCCGGCCATGCATTGAATGTCGCCCTGGTTCGGGAACTGCTGTCGCGGCAGGATGCCTGGGAACTGGTGACATTCAAGGATCAGGGGGCTTCGCCCCTGGCCTACACAAATCCGGTAGCGGCCTACTAGGATTTCTTGAAGACTATCGGGTTGAGGCTGCCGAGCTTATTCGGGGCCGCGAACTTTTACCCGGACGTGTCTCAGCTTGAGACCAAAGCTGTTCTCCAGTCTGGTACACACTTCGTCGCCAGCGAAGCGCAGCCGGGTTGCCCAGGCGGCCGAGTCACTGAGCAGGATTAAAGTGTCGTCTTTGGTGTTTACGCCGATCAGGTGCTCTGCCAGCGCCGGGTCAAGACAGGATTTAACCTGGCCTATCAGTGCCTTGTGCTTTTCGGCACCAGCCACGAGTCGGCCCAGGGCAGAACCTGGGTCGGAGAGGATATCGGCAAGGTTTCTGGGTTTGCGTGCCATGATGGGGTGAATTGGTTCTCAGTTTTGAGCTTACATAATTGTATTTGCAGTCCTAACTTGGGCATAGTACCAGTCTGAACAAGGGCAAACCCACCGAAAGGCGGGGTCGCAAAGCCACCGATCTACGGGTACGGACCTAGGATAGCGGGGTTACCAGCATGATGATAACAACAAAGAATGAACTGCCGCTGTCGGGAATGGGTCCTGCGGACTCATGCATGCTTGACTGCCAGACGTGTTTGGCAGCCCCGTCTCGGGGAGCCTGTGCCCAATGAATATCATTGTACTTTCCAGTCGCCACGGTCCCGCGCGACCAATCAGTCTAAAGTCCCCATTTGCAATTATCTGTATAGGCCTGGTTCTCGCAACGCTCGTGGTGGGTGGTATTGCGGCCGGGTATGCCCTGGGTTACCGAACCCGCATCCAGGAGCCGGTGGTGCAGCTGGCGTCCATGCGTGAAGAATTGCAGGCTCAACAACAGGAAGTGGCCGCTAACCGGGATAGCAACCAGGAAGTGGTAGATGCCCTGGCAATACGCATGGCCGAGGCCAATGCGCACATTATTCGTCTGGATGCCCTGGGTCGTCGCTTGACCAAAATGGGCAAGCTGGACGACGGTGAATTCGACTTTGATACCCCCCCTGCCCTAGGCGGACCTGAGCCTGGCATCGACGTGCAGTCCGTGCAGGTTCCGGATCTGGATCAACGCCTGCATGAGCTCGAGGGTCGGATCGCCGATCGACAGTTACAGCTTGGGGTACTGGAAAACCTCTTGCTGGATCGTAACTTGAACGAACAAGTATCGCCCCAGGGTCGCCCGGTACAGTCCGGCTGGATGTCCTCGCAGTTTGGCAAACGCACCGATCCCTTTACGGGTAAGGACGCTATGCACTGGGGAATTGATTTCGCCGGCCGCAGTGGCGCAGAAATTGTCGCCGTTGGCGCGGGTGTGGTTACCTGGTCGGGCAAGCGTCACGGTTACGGTCAGTTGGTTGAGGTCAATCACGGTAACGGACTGGTCACACGCTACGCGCACAACAAGGAAAACAAGGTATCCGTGGGCGATCAAGTGGACAAGGGCGAAGTTATTGCCTTTATGGGGCAATCGGGTCGCGCCACCGGTCCGAACCTGCACTTCGAAGTGCTACGGGATGGGCGCAAAGTCAATCCCCTTGATTTCGTCCACGGGGACAACTAGGGGTTTTCCAGGGCTTTTTAAGCCAGACCCCTGCGTATTTCGCCCCTACCCTTGAAGTTTGCTCCCAGTGACACCATTTCCCACACGGGAGCTTACCAATTAGAATAGCGGGTTTGCTAAGTCGGCCTGCCGATCTGCCTGGTCCGGATGGGCCCTGGCCTAAAGGAAAGAATTCGTGCGTAAAATTTTTACCAGTATTTTCGGAAGTCGCAACCAGCGGCTACTGAAAAAGTTCTCTCGCCTGGTCGACAAGACCAATGGGCTTGAGCCGCAAATGCAGGCCCTGTCGGACGAAGAGTTACGTGCCAAGACGCAGGAATTCCGCGAACGCCTGGAACAGGGTTCAGCCCTGGACGACTTGCTATCCGAGGCCTTTGCCGTGGTGCGGGAAGCATCGGTCAGAAGCATGGGTATGCGTCACTTCGATGCCCAGCTCATAGGCGGCATCGTCTTGCACCAGGGCAGGATTGCAGAAATGCGCACCGGTGAGGGCAAGACTCTGATGTCCACCCTGTCGGCCTACCTGAATGCCTTGCCGGGAAAAGGCGTGCACATTGTCACCGTGAACGAGTACCTGGCTGCGCGTGACGCCCGCTGGATGGGGCCGATATACGAGTTCCTGGG
>JAPHSC010000262.1 GCA_026193125.1 Gammaproteobacteria bacterium | reverse complement strand
TTGCCCGTGACTGGTGTGATGGACTGGCTGCGGTCTACGTGCTTCTCCAGCACGATGCCGTCGGGCGTCTTCTCGAAAGCCCACGCAAAAATCAACGCCAGGGGAAATCCGATCAGGAGTAATAGGAGCAAAGACTTCATGACCCATGCAGGGGCACCGAAATTATCCAGCGCCAGGTCGGCTACCTGCGCGAGTATCCAGGCGGTGATGACATAAGCCAGACCCACCCGGAATACATTACGGCGTTTGAGTTCTTCGAAAAAACTGCTCATTCCGCGATCTCACGAAGCAGAGTCGCGACAGGGTTCTTTCGGCCGTTAGTCAACCGACACGCAGAATTCATCGGTAAATAAGGTGTAAACCAGCCCGTTACCGCCCTGCATAACCCTTCTGGGGTAGCGGCAAGACAGTTTTTGGCTGAGCGTATGCATCGGTGTAATTCTTCGCTCATCGAGAACCCGGAACTCCCTAGGTGATTGAAGCATATCAGAATATCTGCCAGACAATGTCTATTTTATGAATCAGTCCAGACCCGGCTCTACCGGGAGAATTCATCAGCAATTGCTGATATAGGAGAATGTTCCGGCGAGAATCGCCATTGCGGAAAATCATGGCAGGCAGGTCGCATTCCACAGCCCCACACCAAGGCGACTACCTCAAGGTGTTTCGACGGCAGGACTAAATCCGGCGCAAGTGCTTTTGGCCGACGAAATATTCGTCTACCACACCGAACTACGGCACATAACGAGAGGTTTTTACAGCGCTTCGTCTTCCACAATTCGCAGTGGTAACAAATCACTCTGCGCGGTGATCACCAGGGACTTATCCACCCGCACGCAGCTACCTGCGTATTTGCCTGCGACCGAGAAAGTGCACACCTGGGTTCTGTAGCCATCAATGTCCGGCAGCTTCCACAATTCCTGGTAGACCTGGTCCTGGGCATCGAACTGGCCACCGGTTTCTTTCAATACCTTATCGTGCTGGTCGAACAGGCTGATATTCAAACCGCAGCGTCCGGCAATAGGCTTGCTTACATAGCCGCGCTGGTTGAAGTCCTCGGTCAATTCAAACTGCGAATTCAGCAAGTACGGATGATCAGGGAATATCTGCCACAAGATCGGGAGTATGGCCTTGTTGCTTGGAATCAGGGTCCAGAACGGTTCGAACACCATGATGTCCGGCCGCAATAACACATCCACCAGCCGTGGCGACGGGTGCGCATCCTCGGCCGTACGCAACACCGGATGACTGTCGTCCTCCTCGCACTCGGCGCGTATCTGGTCCAGCGCGGTTTCCCAGGCCCAGGTTTTCCAGACAAAGCGTATCGGTGTACCGTCAGGGTCGACGATTTCGCCTGCGTCGTTCCAGCCCAGGCCGGCCAAGCCCTTCAGCACCTTGCACTGAATACCTGCAGCCTCGGCCGCAGCCCGCATGAATTGTGCGTGATAGGTTTCTTCCTTGTCTGTGTCCTGCATGATATGCAACACACCTTCTACTCCCGCCTCACGCCAGGCAGATACTAGTGCGTCGGAAATCGCCTCGCCAGAATCCTCACCCTCGGTGACGCCAAAATGGCTGGCCCATTTTCCCTGCACTCGACCGGCTTCCATATGACAAGAGGCGGAGTCGGCATTGTATTCATAGACTTTTATCCCCCGCTCGGTGACACAAAAATCAAAACGTCCGGTGATCATCTGCCCACGCCGAGTATCCCAGGACTTTTTCAGTCGTGGCCAAAGCGCCTTCGGGATATTAAAGCGGGCCAGCAACTCCTCATGCTGCAACACCGCCTGGGTGGCATGCATGAACATCAGATGCAGTTCATTGGTGGCACGTTTGAGTTCCTGCTCCGCCGATTCTGACATGCGGAAGTAGCGATAGTTTTCTGTCAGCAGATCCGACTCGGTCAAGCGGTGCCCATGCATGGCCTTCACATAGGCCGCTTCAGCCCGGTCTGTGGTATCGAGCCAATCTTGCTCATGCTGACCGCGTTGCTCAGCCAGACGGGTGTTGAGCTCATAGAGGCCCGGGTCTCGAGGCCGTGGAATTTCGGCATCCGTTGCATCGTGGGTCTGTATTACCCATCCCAGGATATGTGAATCCAGGTAAGCAGAGTCGACAAAATAGCCCCCGTCCTCGCCGCGGGAAAGGGTAAGTTCGCGAGACCAATCCTGTCCCTTCGGCAGTAGGCTGTGTTCGATATTTTGTTCAGCAAACCGAATACGGTCGGCCAACACCTCGGTCACAATGGCCACGTGACCGGTGACTTCAAATTCTCCACCTTCTTCCCAGATCAGCATGCAGCCAGGCTCGGGGGCGCGCCGACCGCCGTTCCGGAATGAGTGCAGGGGCAACAACTCGTTATCCGCGAGCCGCGTGACGTGGTGCAAGCGGAAAATGTCATAGGCCATGGCCACGTCATCGAATACGTAACCGTGATTGAGGTAGAGCCAACGCCGGGCGAATTCGACACATTGCCACTTGTAGCCCATGTAGACGCCATCAAGAAAACTTCGGTACGAGTCGCGATCCGGATAGTCGTCCTGGTCGGCGCTGGGGTAATGGGAGGAATAGATGGCTACCCCGCCAGGTGCGTAACCCAGCAAGCTGCCAAATTTTTCCGGTTGTGGGTGAAGGGTCTGCGGCACGTAACCTCTCCAAATGGGGTGCGACATGATGGGCACGGGACAGGCAGTTTGCAAGACCGAGTCCAGATCTGGCCGAGAAGATAAAAAGAGCCTCCCAATGGCATCAAAACTGAACGTTACCGGCTCCACACCATTCAAATATATGTATTGCCGAGCTTTTTCTGGTAAAACAAGAGCATTCCAAACAGGTAGAACGGGTCTAATGGGTTCATTCTGGAACGAATTGAAGCGTCGAAATGTGGTTCGCGTTGGTATTACCTACGCCCTGGTGGCATGGATCAGTCTGCAAGTCATCGACTTCGCACTGGAAATTATCTCGGCGCCCCACTGGATACTTCAGATCAGCGCCCTGATTGCCGCCATCGGTTTCCCGGGTGCGCTCGTGTTTGCCTGGGTTTACGAGATGACCCCGGAAGGCTTGAAACCGGAAGCACAGGTGGATCGGACCCAGTCCATCGCCCCTCACACCGGTCGCAAGCTGGACCGGGTGATTATGGGCGTACTCGCCCTGGCTGTGATCACCCTGGGGGTGCGCCAGTTCCTGTTACCCCCGGCCCCCGCCCCGGTCCAGGAAGTGGCACAGACAGGCCCCTCTTCCATCGCCGTCTTACCGTTCGAGGATTACTCCGAGGACAAGGACCAGGAATATTTCTCCAAGGGCATCGCCGAGGAAATCCTGAATCTGCTGGCCAAAACCAACGCACTGCGGGTGGCGGCCAGGACATCCTCATTTGCCCTAGCCGACAGTAACGCCGATATCCGGGACATCGGACGCAAGCTGGATGTGGCGACGGTGTTGGAAGGGTCCATACGCAAGAGCGGCCCCACCATACGTATCACCGCCCAGCTGATCGACGTCGACAGCGGCTACCACCTGTGGTCTGAAACCTACGATCGCAGCTACACCGACATCTTCAAGATCCAGGATGAAATCGCCGCCTCCATCATCTCCTCGCTACGGGTGCACCTGCTGGGTGACGAGGACCAGAAAATGGTTTCCGAACGGGCCGCCGACGTGGAGGCCTACAGCGCCTACCTAATTGGCAAGGAACGCATGGCCTTGCGAACCCAGGAGGACATCACTGCCGCCCGGGCCCAGTTTGAAAAGGCCCTGGAGATCGATCCTGAGTTCGCCCCCGCCCACGTGCAACTGGCCCACGCCTGGCTGTTACTGGAACAAAACCGGTTTGGCGGCAAGGATATGGATCGCAAGATGGTGGATGCGATCGTCACACCCCACCTGGCCAGGGCCCTGGAGCTTGCGCCGGAGTTGCCCGAGGCCGTTGCCCTCAAGGGCTTCCATGACCTGCAAAGATTCCGCTACCCCGAGGCGGCCAAGGCCTTTGACCAGGCCATTGTCCTGAACCCGAATTTCGCCCTGGCCTATAACTGGAGGGCGGAATCAGCCTTTGAACAGGGTCGATTCCTGGACATGCTGGCGGACAAGGAAAAGGCCTACGCCCTGGATCCCATGTCCCTGGAGATCAGCTCCGACCTGGCCTATGAATACCGCAGTTTCTGGCGCCCCGAGGATGCTGAGCGTGTTATCCAGAGGATGTTCGACCTGCATCCGGACCATGTCCTGGCCTACCGGGCCGCACTGAGCAACCTGACCGCCGTGGGACGCGACGCCGACTTCGCCCTGTTGGCTGAAAAAGCCATGGCGGCCCATGCGGGGTACGAAACCTTCAAGAACTGGTATGCCTGGGGCCTGATAGAACTGGGCCTGCCGGACAGGGCCCTGGCCCGCGAAGACGACGACGCCAGCTTTAACGTTTACCTCTCCCAGGGGCGTTACCAGGAGGCCAAGGCCCTGCTGGACACCCACCTGGCGGAGGAAAAACCCGACTGGACCTGGTTGTATAACGGTTTGGCTTTTTACGATCAAACCGGCGGCAACCAGGCCCAGCCGCGGATCGGCGAACTGATGAGCCGGATCACGGCCCGGGCCGATGCGGAAAACGCACCTTGGCGGGACCAGTGCTCACCCTTTGCTGCCTATTACCTGCAACGGGCGGGAAACCAGGATGACTACGACAGCGTGATGAATGCCTGTCGCAAACGTTACACCCAGCGACTGGAAGCAAACTACCTGTGCCCCTGCGAGTCTGTGGGGTTGATCGCGTTCACCATCCTGGAAGGGGATTTGCCCCTGGCAATCCAGCGTACAGACAAGTGGCTGCGAGACGGGGAGTCCGATGCGACTCTGTTGGAATGGCCGCTGTTCAAGCGCCTGGAGGGGCAACCCGAATTCGCCGCCTTACAGGTTCGCAATACCGAGGCGGTAACACGAAAACAGATCGAGTTCCTGGAACACACCACCCAGCCACCCCCCAAACCCATGTCGCCAGATCCGGTTAAGTCAAAGGCGCCCTAAGGCGGCGACTGTCGGCGCGAACAAAGCAAAAAAGTCAGCGGCACGAGATTAGGGAAATAATTGTATCCGACCCCATTGGGCCAGGCGGCTGTGGTGCCGGGAATAGGTGAAACAGGTTTGCAGGCATTGCAGGCGGGACCGGGGTCAAAATTCGAGCCTACTAATACGCTCTTGTTATTCGGAAAGACAGAATCGCCTGGCCGGTGGCGGCAAAATCGGGGCGGTAAGCAAAAGTGGAAAATTTGAAACACTGGCAGGACCGACCGGAGTGCACTAGGCTAGTACCACAAAAATATTTTTACGAATATGTGTAAGAAACCGCCCCCCTGCTCCGACTATGTAGTTAGCAGATACGCAAAGACGCAGTAAATCCAGTCTTGCATCACCCTGCGTTATTAACCGGGAACGCCCTGTGGGGCAATCCTGAATTCAACAACCAAGGAGAATACACGTGACTAAAACAACCACCGCCGCCGCACTGGCACTCGCATTGGGCACTTTTCTGACCGTCGCCTCCACACCCGCCGTCGCGGGCGACATGGCCGGTATGGAAAAATGTTATGGCGTTGCCCTACAGGGTAAAAATGACTGCAAGGCCGGCGCCGGCACCAGTTGTGCAGGCACCTCCAAGATCGACTACCAGGGCGATGCCTGGAAGATGGTCCCCGCCGGTACTTGCGAAGAAACCGCCTCCCCCACTTCACCCACTGGTAAGGGTCAGCTCGAGCCCTTCGAAGCCGTGTAATTCGGTTCTTACGGGACACCAAAGCGGAGCGCCCACGATGTCGGAGCATATTTCCCCTGCACCACAACGTTGCGGCGCTCCCGCTTTCTACCCTGACGCCGGTTTGCCGGTGCATGCCGGCCTGGGCCTCAAACCAGAGCATTTCCGACAGATCCTTGAAACCTTGCCAGAGCTGGGTTTCTTCGAGGTGCATGCCGAAAACTACATGGTGGACGGCGGGCCCTTCCATCATTACCTGACCCGCATTCGCGAGCATTACCCGCTGTCCATCCACGGTGTGGGCCTGTCCATTGGCGGCGACACAGCGCTGGACGCCAGACACCTGGACAGGCTGGCTCGCCTGCTGGATCGCTATCAGCCCGCATCCTTTTCCGAACACCTGGCCTGGGCCAGCCACGGCGACGTGTTTTTGAACGACTTGTTGCCGCTACCGTATATCGAACAGAAACTGGAGCGTGTGTGCACGCATATCGACCAGGTTCAGACTCACCTGAAGCGGGCCATGCTGTTGGAAAACCCGGCTACCTACGTGGAATTCGCTGAATCCACCATGGACGAGACCGTATTCATCAGCGAGGTCATCCAGCGCAGTGGCTGTGGCTTGCTACTGGATATCAATAATATCTATGTCTCCTGTGTGAACCACAACCGTGACCCCTACGCCTATATTCGCGCTTTGCCTCTTGCAGCAGTGGGAGAAATCCATTTGGCCGGTTTCGCCCGAGAGCAAGACGCCAACGGTGATCTCTTATTGATCGACAGCCACGGCAGCGCCGTGGCCGAGGCTGTTTGGCAACTTTACGAATACGCCCTGCGTCTGGTGGGACCGAAAGCCACATTGATCGAGCGTGACGCCGACATACCACCGCTGGACATCTTGCTGGCTGAAAGCCGACAGGCCGAAAGACTCCTGCAAGCAGCGAGCAACAATGTGCAGATCAAGGAAGCCAGGGCATGAATGGCCAACAGGAATTTTTCGCTCCCCTGCTTGATCCCGAACTGCCTTCCCCGGCGGGACTGACAAGCTGGAACGGATCGGACCCCCAGGTCCGTTATGCGGTCTATCGCAACAACGTAGTCAGTTCATTGATTGACGCCCTGGCCGACACCTTCCCGGTAACGCAGGAGCTTGTGGGAGCAGAGTTTTTCCGGGCCATGGCCGGCATCTTTGTCCGCCAGCAACCGCCTCGCTCGCAGGTACTGGCTTTTTATGGTGAGTCGCTACCGCAGTTCATAGAGCAATTCCCTCCGGCCGCCTCAGTACCCTACCTGGCCGATGTCGCACGCCTGGAACTGCTTCGAGTACGCGCGTTTCACGCTGCCGACGCCGAGGATTTCGCCGCCGAGACTCTTGGCCACCGCCTGGGGCAGGTGGAGGATTTATCTTCCGTGTACCTGACCCTGCACCCATCGCTAGGTCTGCTGGGCTCACCCTACGCAGTCACCTCCTTGTGGGCGGCCCACCAGGGGATCACCGATATTACCGGAGTCGATCCTTATAAGCCCGAATACACATTGGTCATCCGCGTAGGTCTTGATGTCCAGGTCCGTCGCATTGATGTAGCAGTATTCGATTTCATTGTCCGCCTGCACCAGGGCGAGAGCCTTGGAAACGCATCAGATCAGACACACGCAAGGCAGCCGGAATTCGAACTGGTCAGCGCGCTGGGATTCCTTGCCCAGCTGGGCGGGATTTCCTGTATCAAGACAGGTAAGGAAATTCAGACATGAATACCGGTCTCGCTACAAGCAGTCATCAATCAAGCTCTACATCCGGCATTGCCCGGCTTATCCAGTCAGTGATTGATCTGTTCGGGTCGATTCCCCACACCTTGATCGCGGCGCTGGGACGTTTTTCGATTGCCGCTGTTTTCTGGAAATCCGGCCAAACCAAGATCGAGGGCCTGGTCATCGACCTGGTAAATGGCGATTTTCGAATCGGCTGGCCACACTTGTCGGATTCGGCGCTCACCCTGTTTCGCTATGAGTACAACCTGCCGCTGATCCCACCCGAGCTGGCCGCAACCATGGCGGCATTCGCCGAGCACTTCTTCCCGATTTTGCTCTTGCTGGGCCTGGCAACCCGATTCTCCGCCCTGGCTTTGCTGGTAATGACCCTGACCATCCAGATTTTTGTCTATCCCGATGCCTACCCGACGCATGGCGTCTGGGCCACGGTCCTGTTATTCCTGATCGCTACCGGGCCCGGGAAATTGTCGCTGGATCATTTGCTGCAGCGACGGTTTCAGTCTTCCCAATAAGCTGTCTGTGCAGGAAACATTCTCCCGATCAGAGCGTTCTGGCTACAGGTAGTCTGTAGGGTGCGCTTTTTGCACCGTCAGTTTCGGTGCGTGACACGCACCCTGCATGCAGGATTCAGGCGAAGTGGACCGATACCTCAGCCCATCAGGACATCGGCCAGATAATGATCGGCCAGCAGGAAAAGAAACAGACCATACAAGTACACAATGGAATATTTGAAAGTGGCCATACTGTGGCTGTCCCCATCGGTGCGAAACAGTGTCACTACGTGGTACAAGAAACCTGCGCCCAGCCCCAGGGCGCCTGCCAGGTACAGGAGCCC
>JAPHSC010000127.1 GCA_026193125.1 Gammaproteobacteria bacterium | reverse complement strand
GTGCGCTCCTGCCAGTCAATGGATTCTTTGGCCACTTCCATAAATGCGCTGACCGGGTCGGTGCCACGTAGCCGGGCCACTTCGACCAGGGTTTTTCCTACATAGTCGGGATGCGCCGGAAAATCAGTGAACCAGAGACCCTCGGGCGGCGCCATCTCAGTAAGCGCCAGTTCCACGGCTTTCCTGTCACTGGGGTCTCGTCCCGGCAGCAAGACCATCAGGTTGGCCTGCCAGTATTCGTACGGATAGATGTCGGCGGTAATATCGACACCTTCCTCGCGAGCCTGATCCAGCCGCGCCAGGGTTTGCGGAGCCCGGCCCCACAGTCGTTTCATGGCCAGCTTGAAATGGGAGATCTGCACCGGCATGCCGGTTTGCCGGCCGATCTCTATGATTTCTTCAAGGGCATCTTCCAGCCAACGGTCTTCGCTGCGTATATGGCTGATGTAGCGGCCGCCGTGTTTTGCCGCCACCCGGGCCAGTGCCAGCACCTCCGACGGATCGGAATAAATGCCCGGGTCATACTCGATGCCCGTGGACAGTCCCAGGGCGCCGGCAGCCATGTCCTGCTCCAGCAAGGCAGCCATGGATTTCATTTCATCGTCATTCGCGTGGCGCTGGAAATCCTTGCCCATCACCTTGTCGCGCAAGGTGTTGTGACCGGAGTAAGCGGCGACGTTCATGGCCACAGGCTCCTGCTCCAGGCGCTGGAAAAACTCGGACAATGGCCAGGAAGACGATCCGTCCTGACCTACGATCGCGGTGGTAATGCCCTGGCTGACAGCAGGTACGGCATCGGGCAGGGCAAACAAATCGGAATCTGCATGGCTGTGGGTATCGATGAATCCCGGCGCCAACACCTTGCCCTGGGCATTGAGTACCGGTTCATTCCTGACCGGGGTGAGTTGTCCGATTTCCTTGATCACGCTGTTCTGAACCCGCAGAGAACCGCTATAGGCTGGCGCACCGGTGCCGTCAACAATTCGTGCGTTCGTAATGAGCCAACTGGACACAGGCACTGGCGGTGGTGCTTCCCGAGTACAGGCGGCGGCGAGTGCCAGGCCTGCTGCCGCAAGCAGTGCGATCATTTTACCCTGACTCATGCGCTGCTCCGTGGTCGTGGTCTGAACCGCGTCAAGGTAGCAGAAGCGCATGATCTTGGACAATGCGTACGGCAACAGACGTTGCCGACGTCGGCAAGGTCTGTCTACCATGGGACCAGGACAGTTGCTGGAACAGGAGTCGGCGTCGGTGAAAAATGTCTCTGCCTACAATCGTCAAGCATGGGATGGCCTGGTTGGTCGCGGCAACCAGTGGACCTTGCCGGTAACGGACGACCAGGTCGATGCTGCCCGCAGGGGATCGTGGGAAGTCGTGTTGACACCCTTGAAGCCGGTACCACGAGGCTGGTTCGGAGAACTGGCGGGGGCCAGGATCTTATGCCTGGCTGGCGCGGGTGGGCAGCAAGGCCCTATCCTGGCGGCGGCCGGTGCGAAGGTCACCGTGCTGGATAATTCTCCGGCCCAGCTGGCACGCGATGAACAAGTAGCCCGACGTCATGGCCTGGATGTTCGGACCGAGCTGGGACTAATGCAGGACCTTTCCCGATTTCCCGACGGCTCTTTCGACCTGGTGTTCCACCCGGTGTCCAATTGCTTTGTCCAGGATGTATTGCCGGTGTGGCGCGAGGCATTTCGCGTGTTGGTCCCCGGCGGTCGAATGTTGGCGGGGTTCTGCAACCCGGTGCTGTTCGGGTTTGATCCGAATGCCACCGGGGAGCAGGCCCTGACATGGAAATATCGTCTACCCTATTCCGACCTTGGATCGCGCTCCCCGCAGGACCTGGAACGGCATATGGCCTCGGGTGAACCCCTGGAGTTTGGCCACTCGCTTGAGGATCAGATCGGTGGTCAGTTACGCGCAGGTTTTGTTCTTGGCCAAATGTTCGAGGACACGGCTATGGACTGGGAGCTTGCGGAGTACTTTCCGCCCTTTATTGCCACGCTGGCCTTGAAGCCGGGCGGCAAGGTCTGAGCTGCAGCAGTCGGCGAGATTCCCGCTAGCCGGAATTGCGTTGCGCTGCGGCCAGCAGGTAGAGAAATTCCAGTGCGAGCGTGGCCCCTGCCAGGGAGGTCAGTTCCGCATGGTCATAAGATGGCGCAACTTCGACCACGTCGAAGCCACGAATATCGAGCTCGACCAAACCACGCACAATTTGCAGTGCGCGGTCAGAGCTAAGACCGCCCACCACCGGTGTGCCGGTGCCCGGCGCGTGAGCCGGATCCAGGCAATCAATGTCGAAGGTCAGGTAGGCGGGAGCAATGCCTACACGCTCACGAATCCGCTCAATGCAGTCCGCGGCGCTATGTTCATTCACCCAGGCGGCATCCATCACCTCGAAGGGATGATTTTCGCGGCCGTAGGCGGTGCGTATGCCTATCTGTATGGAGTGGTCCGCTTGCAGCAAGCCTTCGTTCAGGGCGGTGAGGAACATGGTGCCGTGATCGAATTCGCCGCCTTCTCCGTAGGTGTCGGTGTGGGCGTCAAAGTGAATTAGCGCGAGCGGGCCGTGCTTTTTTGCATGGGCGCGCAGCAGGGGCAACGAAATGTAGTGGTCTCCGCCCAGGGTGATCAGGCTCTTGCCGGCGTTGACCACCTCGGCGGCCTTGCGCTCCAGGCCCTGGCTGAAGCCACGCGGGTCGCCCACCAGGACCGGAACATCACCGAGATCTGCCGCCTTGAGGAACTTTCCGGCATCGAAATCCCAGGGCCAACGGGTTTCCTCCCAGGCGAGATTGGCAGAGGCCTGGCGAATCCCCCCGGGGCCCGAGCGGGTGCCGGAACGCCCGGTCGTTGCGAGGTCGAACGGGGCTCCCAGGATCAAGGCCTGGGCCGAGGACATGGCCACGTCCGTACACCTTGGTAAATGCAAAAAGGTCGGGCAGGTCGTGAACAAGGGAAGGTCAGACGCCATTTGAGGACTCCGCGGCAATCAACAAGGGGTGTATAAAAAGCGCAGGATAGCACCGGTGACCGGCTTGTGCAGAATGCTGCGTGGCGCGCAAGCCGGCCGCCGCTGTTCTATTATAGGCTTCCATTGGCTCGCCAATGGCTGGCCCAGTTGAGTGAGGAAAAGAACAATGAGAAGAATTTTTGCAGCCATGCTGCTGTCTGGTGTCGTTTCTGCCCTGCTTCCGGCCATGGCCGGGGCCGATACATTGTTGCCGCTGGATTCCCAGCGCGCCCACCTGTACCTGATGCGACCGGATGTGGGTGCCAATGAGAAGGAGATCGTGGCCTCCGTGGACGGCGAGCCGGCCGGCCGGATTGGATTTAATCAATACCTGGTGGTCAGCGTACCGCCGGGTGAACACGAATATCTCCTGGATAGCGGCGGGTGGCAGGAAAAGCAGACCCTGCAAATAGGCCCCGGGGACGGCGCGTATATTTACCTGCAAGTCACCGAAGCCATCGACAATTACAGGGTGACCACCAATAACATGTCGCGAGACGTTGCCGGGCGCTACCTTAAGCGCAGCGCCTCGGCCGGCGACTTACCGGTCAGGCTGGAGACGGTTACCGGGCCGTATGTCGCGGCTGCAGCGGCAGCGGCGACAGCAGCAACTGTAGCGACGCCGGCTGTCCCTGCGGCGACTTCCGGGGGTGTGCCCTCAGGAATCAGCATCGTGACCCTGGGCGTGCAGGACCTGGAGAGGTCGGTGCGCTTCTACACCCAGGGTCTGGGTTTGAGTCTTTCCTCCCGCAGCAACCGGGACATCGCCTTCTTCGAGCTGCCGGGTAGCTGGTTGGCTCTTTACTCGCGCGCTGCGCTGGCGGCCGATGCCGGTGTGTCGGCGGGCGAGCCGGCTGGATTCACAGGCATAACCCTGGCGCACAATGTTGCCGACCGACAGGCAGTGGACGAAGTCCTGCAAACTGCAGTGGCAGCAGGCGCGGAGATAGCGAAACCGGCGCAAGATGCTTTCTGGGGCGGCTACTCAGGCTACTTCAAGGACCCGGACGGGTATCTTTGGGAGGTTGTCTGGAACCCTGGTTTGCCCTTGCGCCAATAATTCCGCCAGACAGTGCACGAGTGAAAGGCGGGGGGCCACGTCCCTGTGGCCGCCCGCTCTTCCCGGTAGAACCCCTTCCCTGGGATTGCACGGCGCACGGCGCCTGCCATATGCATGCTCACCCGCCAGCGCCACGACGGCAAACGCTGTTTCGACCGGATCGGCCGGAAACGTCCCGCATCGGTTAAACTAGGCGAGTAGCCTGGTTAGGCAGTCGCAGGTATCCAGTGGAGGGAGCAGCTTATGAAATACGTGGTAAAAACAGATCAGTCAGTAGACCAGGCGGCCAGTGCGCTGGAGGCTGCAGTGGCCAGGCACAACTTTGGCGTTTTACACGTTTACGACCTGAAGCAGACGCTAAAGGGCAAGGGCTTTGATTTGCCCAATGAATGCCGCATTTACGAGGTATGCAATCCGGCCCAGGCGCTGAAAGTTCTTGCCAGTGACATGAGTATGAATATGGCCCTGCCGTGTCGCATCAGTGTTTACCAGGAAGACGGCAAAACCTGTGTCGGTATGATATTGCCGACCGCGTTACTGGCGTCCCTGTCCGCAGCCGGCGGACTGGATGAAGTGGCTGCGTTTGTCGAACAGGAGACCCGCGCCATGATTGACGAAGCCTGCCAGGGCGTCCCCTAGCACGCCCGGAAGGTTTATAGCATTTCATGCAACAACATTCTCACGTGGCTGATAACTACAACAGATTGTTCGCGCTGGGCGTGACTCTGAACGTGATCTTTGTGCTGGTGGAAACGGTGGCGGGATTTGCTTCGAATTCCCTGGCCCTGTTGGCCGATGCCGGTCACAACCTTGCGGATGTGCTGACCCTGCTTCTCGCCTGGGGTGCCCATACCCTGTCAGGCAGTCGCCCCACACACCGTCACACCTATGGTCTTCGGCGAAGCACGATCCTGGCCTCGCTGGTCAGTGCCCTGGCCCTGTACGCGGCGATGGGGGCGATGGCGTGGGAAGCTGTTGGACGGTTCCAGTCCCAGGCGCAGGTGGCGGGAGGCGTGGTCATAGTCGTGGCCCTGGTGGGTATGCTGGTCAACGGACTTACTGCCCTGCTGTTTGCGCGTGGGCGTCACCGGGATCTGAATATCCGTGGCGCTTTTTTGCATATGGCCGCCGATGCCCTGGTTTCAATGGGTGTTGTGGTCACCGGATTTTTCCTTTTGTACACCGGCTGGTTGTGGTTGGACCCGGCTATTTCGCTGGTGATCGTACTGGTTGTCCTGGTTTCCGGTTGGGGTTTGTTCAGGGAGTCCCTGAACCTGGCCGTAGACGCCGTGCCGGCACACATCGACTCGACCCAAGTCAGGGATTACCTGGGCAAGCTGCCGGGCGTCGCGCAAGTCCATGATTTGCACATCTGGGCAATGAGCACGACCGAGACGGCGCTTACCGCGCACCTGGTGATGCCGGAGCTACGGGGGAGTGCCGACTCTTTCCTGGTGCAGACGGCGGCGAGTTTGCATGAGCGGTTCGATATTCAGCATGCCACC
>JAPHSC010000377.1 GCA_026193125.1 Gammaproteobacteria bacterium | reverse complement strand
TTTCCTCACGTGCGGCCTGCTCCATGGCTTCGCGCACATTCTCCAGGCGTGCCGTCATGGCCTGGCCCTGGTACAGAGCCTGCGCCGCCACCTCCCCCGAATGATTGACACGCATGAGACCGGCCACGTGTCGTCGCTGCTCCCGGGCCATGGAATCGGCACTGGTCTCAGACGCGGGATTGGCCCGCCCTGAGCCTTTTTGCAGGCCCGATGCGGTACGCAGGGCCTGGTCAAAACCAGACACCAGTAAATCCAGAAAACCCAGGCGGCTATTTTTCATACAGGCATTATATCGTTCGGGCCGCATTTATAGGGTGCTTTTTGTAAGGACGGTAGGTATTATTCCGGCCCCTGTAGCGCAGCCCACGTGGCCACTGCACGGAGCGACCGCCGCAGGCGAGGCTCTACTTCGCCTGAGAACCTAATTAATAACGAGAGATTTTGGCATGAATAGCAAATTTGCAATTGCAGCGCTGGCCGCTGCCCTGCTGACCCTGGGCAATGCCCGCGCGGCGGAAGAAGAAAGTCCGTGGGCCGGTAATGTAAGCTTCGGCTACCTTGCCTCCACGGGTAATACCGAGACCGAAAGCATCAATGCCGAGGCGCGCGCCGCCTATTCTGTCGACGGCTGGGTGCATAATGGCTTTCTGTCGGCCCTGGGCTCCAGCGATTCGGGTTCGACCACCAATGAGCGCTACCAGGCCCAGTACAAGCTGGATAAGAGCCTGAACGAAAAGACATACCTGTTTGGACGGTTGGCCTACGACAAGGACCGCTTTTCGGGCTTCGATCATAAGGAATCCGCTACGGTGGGTCTGGGTCGTCGCCTGATTGAGAACGAAAAACACCTGCTGAAGGGTGAAGCCGGTGCAGGTAGTCGTCGCGAGGAGCTGGATGACGGGACCACCAATACCAACGCCATTTTCCTGGGTAACCTGGATTACCGCTACACCATCAGTGAGAACGCGGAATTCACCCAGACCCTGCTGGTTGAAATGGGTAAAGACAACGACTACATGGAAAGCATCACCAAGCTGAAAGCGAATATCGTGGGTAACCTGGCCGTGGCCGTAAGCTACACGGTGAAGAACAATTCCAACCCGCCGCCGGCCAATGAGAAAACCGATACTTACACGGCGATTTCCCTGGAATACAAGTTTTAGGCTAGATCAAGCACTTGGCAGAAGTCGGGTGCAATAGTTAGATAACATATTGTTTTAAAAAGAATAGCGGCCTGACAGGCCGGGGCCGGCCAAAACACGGGTTTCTGCGAAAGAGGTTGCAGAGACCGGAACCGTGTTTTAAAATGCCGGGCTTTTCGCCATTCCTTAAAAGTGCGTTGTGACTCAGCGATGAAAACGATTTCCGCAAATAACGAGACTGTAAAGCGTGACTGGTACGTGGTAGACGCCACGGACAAGACGCTCGGTCGCCTGGCTACCGAGATCGCGCACCGTCTGCGCGGCAAGCATAAGGCCATCTTTACTCCCCACGTGGACACCGGCGACTACATCGTTGTAGTCAATGCCGAGAAAATCCACGTCACGGGAAGAAAGCTTCAGGACAAGATGTACCACCATCACACCGGTTACATCGGCAACCTGAAGTCCATCAATCTTGAAAAGCTGTTGGCTCTGAAGCCCGAAAGCGTCCTGGAAAAGGCCGTCAAGGGTATGCTTCCGAAGAACCCACTGGGCCGGAAGATGTTCAAGAAGCTCAAGGTTTTCAAGGGTCCCGAACACACACATAGTGCCCAGCAGCCCCTGCCGCTGGAACTGTAAATAGTCTGATCAAGGTATAAAGACTCATGGCTGAAACGGCTTACTACGGCACCGGACGTCGCAAAACCTCCGCCGCACGCGTTTACATTCGCCCCGGTACGGGCGCCATCAATGTTAACGATCGTCCCCTGGACGAGTACTTCGGTCGTGAGACCGGTCGTATGATCGTTCGCCAGGCGCTGGAAGCGGCTGATGCCAAGGACAAGTTCGACATCACCGTAACCGTCAAGGGTGGTGGCAACACCGGCCAGGCCGGCGCCATTCGTCACGGTATTACCCGTGCCTTGATCCAATACAGCGAAGAGCTGCGTAAGCCCCTGCGTAAAGCCGGCTTCGTGACTCGTGATGCCCGTGAGGTTGAGCGTAAGAAGGTTGGTCTGCGCAAGGCCCGTCGCGCTACACAGTACTCCAAGCGTTAATCGCAGGCGTACGACACCCTTATTGGGAGATCGTCTAGCGGTAGGACTGCGGACTCTGACTCCGCCAACCAAGGTTCGAATCCTTGTCTCCCAGCCAAGCAACGGAAAAGGGCCCCATTCGGGGCCCTTTTTTGTGG
>JAPHSC010000025.1 GCA_026193125.1 Gammaproteobacteria bacterium | reverse complement strand
GCCGCGGTCAATTTACCTTCCCTGGCTGCGGCACTCAGCTCGGCCAACTACCGGGCCAGTTCAAAAACATCTTTCTTGTCTGCATCACGAACCACCGGAACCACCAGGCCATTCTCGGTATCCGCCGCGAAGCCGATATGCAGGTACTGCTTGAACACCAGGTTCTCACCGGTGCTGTCCAGCGAGGAATTGAACTGGGGGAATTCCTGCAAGGCCATGGCACAGGCCCGCATGATAAAGGCCAGCGGTGTCAGGCGTATGCCTCGACTGGCGGCACTTTGGGAGAGCACCTTGCGCATGGCTTCCATGTCGGTGATATCAGCGTCGTCGTGCTGCGTGACGTGGGGAATATTCAGCCAACTGGCCTGCAAACGTGGTCCGGATATCTTGCGAATACGTCCCAGGGGACGCAACTCAATCGGCCCGAAGCGGGCAAAGTCCACCTTGGGAACCGCGGGCAGGCCGCTTACGCCAGGAACCGGTGTCTGGCTCAGACGTGTCTTGACGTACTGTTTTACATCGGCGCGGGTTATGCGTCCCCTGCGGCCACTTCCCTTTACCCGGATCAAATCCACCCCGACCTCACGCGCAAACTTGCGCACCGCGGGGCCCGCATGCGCCAGCGCGAAGCCCACTTCGCCCGCGTCCCCGCGAGGGGCCGACGTTGCACCGTCGGGCCCGGCTTGCGACGGCGAATCAGCAGTCGCTGGCGGGGCTGCTGCAGGCTTCCCGGCTACGACGGTCGCAGGCTCGCTAACCGTCAACATCAGGATGGGATCACCCTTGGAAACCTTGTCCCCGGCCTTGACCTGCAGCGATGCCACGATGCCGGCACGCGGAGCCGGTACGTCCATGGTCGCCTTGTCTGTCTCAATGGTGATCAGACCTTGCTCGGCCGCTACCGAATCCCCGGCGCTGACGAGCACCTCGATAACGTCGACCGCGCTGAAGTCTCCAATATCGGGCACGCTCACCTGCACTGCGCCGGTCATGGGCGGCTGCGGCACCGGTTCGCTAGCAGTGGGAGTGGCGCTCGCCGCGCTTGCGCCAGGAGCCCTGGGCGGGGCTTCAGCGACAGCTGCTGCAACCGCGGCAACGTTGACAGGGACTGCGCTGACGACGTCGTCTTCCATTTCAATCAGGGCCAGCACGGAACCCATGGACACCTTGTCTCCCGGACTCACCGTGACCTCGACCAGTGTGCCTGCCAGCGGCGAGGGCACATCCATGGTCGCCTTGTCTGTCTCGATAGTAATCAGTCCCTGCTCACGTTGTACACGCTCACCCGGCGCCACCAGCACCTCGATCACGTCCACATTGGAGAAATCTCCAATATCGGGAACCAGAATTTCTTTTCGCGTTGCCAAATCTATATCTCCCCGGCCCCTAGCTGGTAGCCGGATAGGGTTTCTCGGCATTGATGCCATAACGTGTGATGGCATCCTTGACTACCGATCGCGCCACCCTGCCGTCATCCGCGAGAGCATCCAGGGCAGCAATCACGATGTGATGTCGATCGACTTCGAAAAAGGATCTCAGCGCCTTGCGTGTGTCGCTGCGGCCGTAACCATCCGTACCCAACACCTCGTAATGACCGGTCACCCAGGGACGAATCTGGTCGGGCACCAGCTTCATGTAATCGCTGGCGGCGACGAAAGGTCCTTCCCGGCCCTCCAGGCACTGGCTGACAAAGGCGCGACGAGGTTCCTGGTCCGGATGCAAGCGATTCCATCGATCGACTTCCAGGGCATTTCGACGCAACTCTGAATAGCTGGTCACGCTCCATACATCCGCTGCGATCTCGAAGTCCTGCTGTAGCAACACCGCCGCAGCTTCGACTTCACGCAGGATGGTACCGGAGCCAAACAGTTGCACCACGTCCTTGCCCTGGGCAGCCCGGCTGAGCTGATACATGCCGCGCACGATCCCCTCTTCGACACCCTCGGGAAGAGCAGGATGAGGATAATTCTCGTTCATGCAGGTGATGTAATAAAACACGCTCTCTTGCTGCTCATACATACGCTTTAAACCGTCATGCACGATCACTGCCAATTCATAGGCGTAGGTTGGGTCGTAGGATACGCAGTTGGGAATGGTGGTGGCGGCCAGCAGGCTGTGGCCGTCCTGGTGCTGCAAGCCCTCGCCAGCCAGGGTCGTACGCCCGGCGGTACAACCGACCAGGAAACCCTTGGCCTGCATGTCGCCTGCTGCCCAGGCGAAATCGCCGATACGCTGGAAACCGAACATGGAATAGAACAGGTAGAAAGGCACCATGTTTACGCCATGATTGGAATAGGCGGTGCCTGCAGCCGTCCACGAACTGAAAGCACCGGCCTCGTTAATACCCTCTTCCAGCACCTGGCCTTTAACGTCCTCCCGGTAGTACATCAACTGGTCAGCGTCCTGGGGTGTATACAACTGTCCCACCGAGGAGTAGATGCCAAACTGCCGAAACAGTCCTTCCATGCCAAAAGTTCTGGCTTCATCCGGAACTATGGGCACCACACGGGATCCGATTTCCTTGTCCTTCATCAGGCTGGTCATCATGCGTACGATGGCCATGGTCGAGGATATTTCACGTTCGCCGCTGCCCTCCAGCAACGCTTTATAGGTAGCCAGCGGTGGTATTTTAAGCGCGGGGGCATCGTGACGGCGCTGTGGCAGCGAACCGCCCAGGGCATTACGTCGTTCATTCAGATATTTCATCTCCGGACTTTTGTCGGCCGGCTTGCGGAACGGCACGCTGGCAATCTCGTCATCCGACACCGGAATGCTGAAGCGGTCACGAAAGCCGCGCAGATCTTCCTCGGTCAGGGTCTTTTGCTGGTGGGCAATATTCTGACCCTCGCCCGAGGCGCCCATGCCGTAGCCCTTGATGGTCTTTGCCAGGATCACTGTTGGCTGACCCTTGTGCTGGCTGGCCGCCTCGTAGGCCGCATGCACCTTGAGCGCATCGTGACCACCACGATTCAAACGCCAGATATCTTCGTCCGACATATTGGCAACCATGGACAGCAACTCGGGGTACTTGCCGAAAAAATTGTCCCGGGTGAACTTGCCGCCATGTGCCTTGAAAGCCTGGTACTCGCCATCCACGCACTCTTCCATCAGGCGCTGAAGCAAGCCCTGGTTGTCCTTGGCGAGGAGTCGATCCCAGCGCGAACCCCAAATGACCTTAATGACATTCCACCCGGCCCCCAGGAATGCCGCTTCCAGTTCCTGGATGATCTTGCCGTTGCCCCGCACCGGTCCATCCAGGCGTTGCAGGTTACAGTTCACCACGAACACCAGGTTGTCCAGTTTCTCGCGCACCGGCATGGTTATGGCGCCCAGGGACTCCGGCTCATCCATTTCACCATCACCCAGGAAGCACCATATCTTGCGATCTGACTTGGGCGTCAGCTCACGGTTCTCCAGGTAGCGGCAAAACTTGGCCTGGTACAAGGCCATCAAGGGGCCCAGTCCCATCGACACCGTGGGAAACTGCCAGAAATCGGGCATCAACCAGGGATGGGGATAACTTGATAAGCCACCGGGCTCGACCTCACGGCGGTAACGCTTGAGGCGGGTTTCGTCCAGCCGCCCCTCCAGGTATGCCCTGGCGTAGATACCCGGCGCCGAATGACCCTGGATAAACACCATGTCGCCAGGATGCTCGTCCGAAGGCGCTCGCCAAAAATGGTTAAAGCCGACCTCGTACAGGGTGGCCGAGGACTGATAGCTGGCAATATGCCCTCCCACCTCTTTGCTCTTGCCGTTCGCATGCACCACCATGGCCATTGCGTTCCAGCGAATATAGGCCTCGATCCGACGCTCGAGCTCTCTATCCCCGGTATAGGCCGGCTGCTGGCCCACGGAAATTGTATTCAGGTAAGCGGTGTTGGGCTTGAATGGGAGGTAGGCCCCGGAGCGACGAGCATGGTCAATCATGCTCTCAAGCAGAAAGTGAGCGCGCTCCGGGCCGTAGGCCTTGAGCACCGAGTCTATGGATTCAATCCATTCCCGGGTTTCCTCCGGGTCGACATCCTCGAACCTGACAGAATCTGACATCTGGGTCTATTCCCATGCTGCGTGTTGCGGTTGGCCCAACTACCGGACCGGCGGATGATTTACGGGCTACCAGCTGATAGGATGGCCCCGCATTTTCGCACTCTGGTGTGTTCTGCCTGGTAGCAGATAATTAGAGTAATTCTAGACCCGTAATGATGGTGTTTTGAGAGAGGTAGGTCAAGGTGGCAACACTGCCCATGCACCGTTTGACGGCGGTTAAACTGAATATTTCCCAGCTCAAGGGTGCGCTCACTCCTTCCAGGCTGCTGGCCAGCGACATCACCGTGGTGCTGGTACCCGAAAACGCACCGTCGAAACTGCCAGCCGAGTTGCCGGATGGCGCCAGGCTGCGCAAATTGATTGGAAAACCAGGCAGTCGGAATGGAAAGGTGCGGCGGGCCTGCATATCCCACCAGGGCAAGGCCTGCCAGGTCCTGCTGGCCCGGTGCCCCGACCCGGCCACCAGCTTTGCCCGCCTGGACCAGGCCAGGACCCTGGCAGGCAAGATTCTGGAAGAACGGCCTGTAAGCGTGACCGTACTCCTGGAAGGGTTCACCGACGCATCGGCCATGGCGACGGCTGAAGCGACCGCCAGCGCCCTCTACGCGGCCCTGGCAGGCATGCCAAACCGCAAGAGCAAACCGGCTCCCGCGCACAAGCTGACCAAGCTCACATTCGCCGGTCTGCCGGCCAGGCTGGACACTCGTCGCATCAAGGCGGAGGCCGGCGGCAATCACCTGGCACGCTGGCTTACTGCGCTGCCCCCCAACGAACTCAACCCCGGTGGCTATCGACGCCACCTGGAAGCCCTGGCTGCCGAACACGGCTGGAATTTTCGGTTTATAGGCGAGAAGGAACTGGCCCGCCAGGGCGCCGGGGCCTTCCTTGCAGTCAGCCAGGCCAGTGCTGAAAGAGATGCCGGAATTGCCCATATCCGCTACCGCCCCGGAAAAAAAACCGCCAGGGCAGAACTGGCCCTGGTGGGCAAGGGTATTTGCTTCGACACTGGCGGAAGCCAGCTGAAGCCATTCAAATCCATGCTGAACATGCACGAGGACATGGGTGGAAGCGCGGTGGCCGTAGGTCTGTTACAGGCCCTGACCGAACTTGGCTACCCGGAGCCGGTAGATTGCTGGCTCGCCATAGCGGAGAACCGGCTGGGCTCAAGGGGCTACATACCGCAGGACATTCTCACCGCCGCCAACGGCACTACTATCCAGGCCATCCACACGGATGCCGAGGGCAGGTTGGTGCTGGCCGACACGCTGCACTTCGCGAGCAAGACAGGGCCACGAGCGATTATCGACTTTGCCACACTCACGGGTGCCTGCGTGGCGGCGCTGACCGAGCGTTACAGCGGCGTTTTCACCAACCGGGAACACCTGAATTCGACGCTGATCGAAGCCGGTAAGGCGAGCGGTGAAAGGGTATGGCCATTTCCCATGGACGAGGACTTTGACCAGGCACTGGAGAGCGAAGTTGCCGACGTCCTGCAGTGCCCAACGACCAACGACGGCGATCACATCCTGGGCGCGCGTTTTCTCAACCGATTTGTGGGCAAGGAGATTGCCTGGGTCCACGTTGACTTGAGTGCAGTCAACCACAAGGGCGGCCTCGCCCACGTCCCCACATCCATTACCGGATTTGGTGTACGGTTCATACTCAATCTGTTGCTGGAACAGCAATTCATGCACAAGCTGGACGGCCAATGACCGAGCGCCTGGTAATCATTCAGCCCGATGACTGGCACTTGCATCTGCGTGATGGCGCGGCACTGGCCTCGGTGGCGCCATTCACCGCGAGGCGTTTTCGGCGAGCCGTGGTCATGCCCAACCTGCGTCCACCGGTGACCAATACCGAACAGGCCCTGGCCTATCGTCAGCGCATTCTTGACGCCCTGCCCCGCGACACAAGCTTCGATCCCTTGATGACGCTTTACCTGACCGACAATACTTCGCCCAAGGTCATCTCCGAAGCGGCGGCCTGCGAGCACGTGGTGGGGGTAAAGCTGTATCCGGCGGGCGCCACGACCAATTCTGATTTCGGGGTCACCAGGCTGGATAAAACCGAGCCCGCACTTGAGCAAATGGCCGCGCTGGGTATGCCCCTGCTGGTGCATGGCGAGGTGACCGATAAGACCGATGTGTTCGAGAGAGAAAAGCGCTTTATCGACAGCGTGCTTGCGCCCCTGGCCCAGCGCCATCCGCAGCTCAAAATCGTGCTGGAACATATAACCACATCAGACGCAGTGGCCTTCGTAAACACGGGTCGGCCTGGCCTGGCGGCGACGGTCACGCCCCAGCATTTACTGATGAATCGCAACGACCTGTTCGCGGGGGGCGTGCGCCCGCATCATTTCTGCCTGCCCGTGCTCAAGCACGAGCGTCATCGGGAGGCGGTGATGGAAGCGGCAACCAGTGGCTCGGCCCGTTTCTTCCTGGGTACCGACAGCGCTCCGCATGCCAGGAGCAGCAAGGAAACCGCCTGTGGTTGCGCCGGTATTTTTTCGGCTCACGCCGGTATTGAATTGTATGCAGAGGCGTTTGAACAGGCAGGTCGACTGGAACAGCTGCAAAAATTTGCCAGTGAGAATGGCCCGGACTTCTATGGTCTGCCACGGAATACCGACACCATCACCCTGGTGCGCGAACCCTGGCAGGTGCCGGTCAGCTACCCCTTCCTCGACAACGACCCCCTGGTGCCCCTGAGATCTGGTGAGACCATCTCCTGGCGGCTGGAAAACCCACGCCATGACTGAGCAGAAAAAAGCCCCGGGTATGGCCACACGATTTCGCGGATTCCTGCCGGTGGTTGTGGACGTGGAAACCGGCGGGTTCAATAGCGAGACCGATGCGCTGCTGGAAATCGCCGCCGTGCTAGTGAACCTGGACGAAACCGGCACCCTTGGCCGCGGTGAAACCTACCGCTTTCACGTGAATCCGTTTCCTGGCGCCAACATTGAACAGGCCGCGCTGGAGGTTACCGGCATCGACCCCCATCACCCGCTGCGTCTGGCGCTGGACGAAAAAGAGGCATTGACCCGAATATTCAAGGAAGTGCGAAGGGCAGTCAGTGCGGCCGGGTGTACGCGCGCGGTGCTGGTGGGCCACAACGCAAGCTTCGACTTGTCTTTCCTGAATGCTGCAGTGAAACGTGCCGGGCTAAAACGCAATCCTTTCCACCCGTTTAGCTGTTTCGATACTGCCACGCTGGGTGGTGTTGCGTTTGGCCAGACAGTCCTGGCCAGGGCCATCGAAGCAGCGGGGATCGAATGGGACAGCAAGCAGGCTCATTCGGCTGCCTATGACGCCGAACGCACCACCGATTTGTTCTGCATGATCGTCAACCAGTTTAAAGACATTTACCAGGAGTCTGTGGTCAGGGCCAAAACTCGCCTGGAACCCCAGCGACCAGAATAGAACAGCTTGCGGACCGTCCTGGTCCGCAAGCTCTGCATCGGGCAATCGGGATTGGTCTAGGCGCTCGAGGCCTGGGCAAGCATGGGCTGAAGTTCTCCCGCCTGGTACATTTCGACCAGGATGTCACTGCCACCTATCAACTCACCTTTCACATACAGCTGGGGAAATGTCGGCCAACTGGAGTAAACCTTGAGAGCTTCCCGGAGTTCCGGTTCTTCCAAAATGTTCAAGCTATCAAAATCAGTGCCGCAAGCCCGCAGTACAGCAACTGCCTGGGCAGAAAAGCCACATTGCGGAAAGTCAGGCGATCCTTTCATAAACAGCAGCACCGGATGTGAAGCCAGTTCCTGCTCAATTCTTTGCTTAACGTCCAAGCGAATACCCTCCAGGGTCTTTCTCTAAACTCAAGTCCGGTCTTGTGCCAATTCACGGCGGCGGTCTAACCGGAAAACCGTACACCAACGCCAGGAATTATTCATGGCGCACCAGATCGAACCACTTCCCGGGTTTTGCAGCGGCCTGCGCGCAGGCCATCATCCCCAATAGCGCACACCTGTATGCATGGCGCCTCATGACCTTCGTCAGGCCACGGAAAGCACCACTCAGCAGGCGTATCTAGGCCGCGAAGTTTGCGGCTACGAAGTCCCAATTGACCAGCTGCCAGAATGCCTCAACGTATTGCGGCCGGGCATTACGATAGTCTATGTAATAGGCATGTTCCCAAACGTCACAGGTCATTAGCGGTGTGTTGCTACCTGTCAGCGGTGTTGCCGCATTGCTGGTCTGCTCAAGCGCCAGGCCGCCATCGGGTTTGCGCAGCAGCCAGGCCCAACCGGAACCGAACTGGGTAACAGCCTTGGCACTGAATTCCTCACGGAACTTGGCGAAAGAACCAAATGCCTGTGTGATCGCAGCCGCCAGTTCACCGCTTGGCTCACCACCGCCGTTGGGGCTCAAGCAATTCCAATAGAACGTGTGGTTCCAGACCTGGGCCGCATTATTGAACACGCCACCACTGGCTTTGCGCACGATATCTTCAAGATAGGCATTTTCAAATTCAGTGCCCTGGATCATCTTATTCAGGTTCACAACGTAGGCGTTGTGGTGCTTACCGTAATGATACTCAAGGGTCTCCCGTGAAATATGGGGCTCCAGGGCATCCATTGCGAAGGGCAGTTTTGGCAGTTCGTGAGCCATGAAAATCTCCTTTGTTCGGGGCCCCGGATATTGAGACAATGTTCCGGGCTAGCTAATTGAAGCGGGTATGATACCAGAACTTGAACTATTCCAGATTCCAATGAGCAATAGAAAAAGCATGAACCCGGGCCAGTCGGCCCCGAATATCCCGTCCGTCGCAGAGGCAAACGTGCGCATCGCCCTGGCGGAGGACGTGGGCAGCGGAGACGTGACCGCTGGCCTGGTTCCGAAAAGCGCGCGCGCGACCGCCTGGGTAACCTGTCGGGAACACGCTGTGATCTGCGGACAGCCATGGTTCGACGAGACTTTTCGGCAACTTGACCCCGCTATCGAGGTGGTCTGGCTGGTTCACGAAGGCCAGCAGGTGGAAGCCGATACCCGGGTTTGCAAAATAGCCGGCCCGGCCCGGGCCATACTTACGGGGGAACGTACCGCCCTGAATTTCCTGCAGACACTGTCGGGCACCGCCACGGCCGCCGCGGAGCTGGCAGCCCTGGTGACCGGCACCGGCTGCAGCGTGCTGGACACTCGCAAGACCATTCCAGGTCTGCGCCAGGCACAAAAATACGCCGCCCGCTGCGGCGGCATGCGCAATCATCGTAACGGCCTGTTCGACGGAATATTGATCAAGGAAAACCACATAATGGCGGCCGGAAGTATTACGGCTGCAGTGAGAGCTGCGCGCAGGACCAGTCATGAGCTGACAGTGGAAGTTGAAGTCGAGTCACTGGACGAGGCTCGGGAGGCCTTGACGGCGGGAGCGGATATCCTGCTGCTGGACGACTTCAGTCTGGAGCAAATGGTTGCAGCCGTTCACCTGAACCAGCGACTGGCTGCCGATCTGCCGCGGGAAAGAGCCATGCTGGAAGCATCAGGATCGGTAACTGCGGAAAGCCTGCGCGAGATCGCGGCCACCGGTGTGGATTTCGTCTCGGTTGGCGCCGTGACCAAGCACCTGCGCGCCACGGATTTTTCCATGCGATTCAGCCTGGACCAGGAGTGACTCAGCGTCGCTTGGTGCTTTCGCTCAAGTTGTTTTTCATGACCGGCTGGGGTTCCGAGACACCGTAACCCTGGGCATAATCGACACCCATACCCCTCAGCATGGTAATGATTTCATCGTTTTCCGCGAACTCCGCGATGGTGCGCTTGCCGGTCAAGTGCCCTATCTCATTAATCGAGCGCACCATCTCCCGGTCAATCGGATCGTGCAACATCTCACGCACGAAGCTGCCATCGATCTTCAGGAAGTCCACCGGGAAATGTTTCAGGTAACCGAAAGATGACAGTCCTGTGCCAAAGTCATCAAGGGCAAACATGCAGCCCAATTCCTTCAGCGAGTGAATGAAGCGGTTGGCCTGGGAGTAACTGGCGATCGCGGCAGTCTCGGTAATCTCAAAACAGATCTTGCCCGGATCTATGCCGCTGCGATGAAACTGATCAATGACAAAGGGCAGGAATTTGTCATCGGCCAGGCTCTGACCGCTGAGATTGATGGAGCACAGGCTCAGGCGCTCACGTTCGTCAGCCTCCGACACCAGCCAACGCAGGGTGTTCTCTATCACCCAGCGATCAATGTTCGGAGTAATGCCATAACGCTCCGCGGCAACGATAAACAAGTCGGGCCCTACGATCTTGCCCGCTTCGTCCCGCATACGCAGCAAGATTTCGAAATGGGTGCCACGCTCCATATTGTCGTGCAGCGGCCTGATCGTCTGCCGGTACAGCTCAAAGCGCGACTCGTCCAGGGCGTTGTTGATGCGCGCCGCCCATTGCATTTCCTTGCGCCGGCGCATCAGATCGATATCGTTTTCCTGGAAACAGTGGATGCGATTGCGTCCGGCTTCCTTGGCCGCCCGACATGCGCTTTCCGCCGCACTGACCAGGGTTTCTACATCCTGGTTGTCAGCGGTAATTGGCACCACGCCAATACTTACCCCAAGACGGAAGGGTCGGTCGTCCCAAAAGAATTTGAAATCCCTTACCGCCTCGCGCAAGGCATCGGCCGTTACCATTGCTTCCTCGGGTGAGCAGCTCTCCAGCAACACGCCAAATTCATCACCGCCCATACGCGCCACGGTATCGCGCCAGCGAATCTTTGACTTGAGCAGGGCGCCCAGTTGTCCCAGCAACGCATCACCTGCGCTGTGGCCACAAGAGTCATTCACTATCTTGAATTGATCAAGATCCAGGGACAGTAGCGCGTAGGAGGTTTCACGCGCCTTCGCGCTTTTCAGGGCCCTGTCCAGTCTGGCTTCAAACTCGCGGCGATTCACCAGGCCAGTCAGGATATCGTGACTGGCGTGGTAACTCAGACGACGATTGAGTTCGCGCGATTCGCTCACATCATGGAAAACCAGCACACCGCCACTTACGACACCGCGATCATCCCGAATAGGTGCCGCGGTACTCTCGATATACAACTCGTTGCCGTCACGCTGAATCAACAGTGTCGGCCTGACTGCCTTGATCGGCCTGTCCCTGCGTATTGCCACGGACATGGCATTTTCCAGCGGCTCACACGTCTCTTCGTGGAAACAACGGAATATCTCGTCTATCGGCCGACCGGTAGCGTCATCCAGCTTCCATCCGGTCAATTCCTCGGCCACCGGATTGATGTACTCGACCATCGACTCGCCATCGGTGGTGATTACGCCGTCGCCGATAGACTGCAGGGTGATCTGCGCGCTCTCCTTCTCCCGAAACAGCGCCTCTTCATACAGCTTGCGCTCGGTGATATCCAATTCCACGCCCACCAGTCGCCGCAGGCGGCCGGTGTCGTCGTGCAAGGCCTTGGCCCGGCTAAGCACCCAGCGCCAATCGCCATTGGTATGACGCATGCGATGCACGCTTTCAAACTGCGGGCTTGTCCCGGCCAGGTGTTCTCGAATCGAAGACTGCACCTGGATCATGTCATCCGGATGCACCAGTTTGCGCCAGTCCGGCGTGGCGTTGACAAACTCATCATGGTCAAAACCGAGCATGGATTTCCAACGCGGTGAAAAATAGGTCGCGTTGGTTCTAAGATCGAAATCCCACACGCCATCATTGGCTGAAAAGCTGGCGAGCGAATGGTGCTCACGGACTTCGTTCAATTCAGCCTGCAACAACAAGCGCTCCTGACCCGATACAAAGCTGGTGCCCAGCAGTTTCAGCAACAGGTGCAAATTGGCATCCCAGCCAGCCCTCGGCAGGCAACTGGCCATGGCAACAAATCCGCGTATCTCACCCTGGATGCTCAGGCCGATCAGCAGGATGGATCCAATATTGAGCGCCGAAAACAAACCCGCCTCGGCAGCGGCGGAACTCGCAGTATCGTCGAGCTCCAGTACCTTCAGGTGGGTCATGCGTGACTGCAACCAGGCATAGGGCGCCAGATCCACGCCGGTCAATACCTCGGGGTTACAGGTGGAAAACATACCTCTGGCGGAATACACCTGCTGGATGGTCTGGCGCTCATTGTCCAGCACGGCGATAAACAAGGCGTCCACACCACAGGCATCCCGCACCGACTCAAGACAGGCGTTAATGGCCGTGGCGCCATCTGCCCCGATTGTCTGCAAATCGATGGCGGCCTTGGTGTAGACGGTATCAAGTCCCGGACGGACACGGGCACCGACCCCCGTGGAGAACCGCGAGGTCTTCCCGGTCAGCGTAATCTCGCGCTGATCATTATCGGATTGCGTCGCCATGTTTCCGACCCCAGTGCAATTGCCCGACGGCAGTTGGCCTTTCATTCAGCCCCACCCACCCCGAACAGCCAATCAATTTTCAATCACATCCGAGCTGATTGTGACATACTTTTTTAAGAACACAAGATAAGCCCATGTTTATACTCTGGTTAATATGCTTTAACAACCATCAGCTTCGATAGAGCACCGAAAGGATTCCCCTCAATCTACCTGTGTCGAGGCGCAATTAGTGGGATTTGGGTGGCAGTTTTTGATTTTGGGCACGCGCGGCCGGAGCGACCGGGGCATCTCTGGCAGGCCCGCAGACGCAACCGGTCAAGCAGTTTCCGAAGGTCTGAGTCGATGCGCGATCTTCGCAGAAAGCCGAAGCACCACGGCACCAGGCCGCAGCACACTTGCAGACGCGCAGGCTTTCGGACGCGTCAAGGTCCGCCGCCGAGACCTCCGACGCCCGCTATTTCACCCTGGCGTTCGGCGGCAGGGTGATGCTCCCTTCAGGACTCGGCTTCTTCAGTGGCTGGCGCCGCAAACTCGTCCCTGGCTTTCTGCCTGATCTTCTCGGGCTGTAACAGCATCCTGGACAGAGCGGGCAGCAACACCAGCGCACCCAACATGTTCCACAGGAACATAAAGGTCAGCATAAGACCCATGTCCGCCTGAAACTTGATGGGGGAAAACATCCAGGTACCCACACCGATAGCCAGCGTCAATCCGGTGAAAGCCACTGCCACGCCTGTGGTCTGCAGAGTCTTGAAGTATGCCTCGGTCAGACTGAGGTCCTTCTTTATGTAATCCACCAACTTGGTATAAATGTAGATGCCGTAGTCGACACCTATACCCACACCCAGTGCGATCACGGGCAGTGTCGCCACCTTCACCCCGATACCCATAAAGGCCATCAGGGCCTGGGCCAGCACCGAGGTGAGCGCCAGTGGAAGGATGACGCACAATACCGCCCTGAGCGAGCGAAACGTCAGCAGGCATAACAGGCTGACCACGCCATAAACCCAGGCCAGCATCTGGTACTGGGCGGTACCGATCACAATATTGGTCGCCGCCTCAACACCCGAGTTACCGGCAGCCAGCAAGAACATTGCAGCCGGACTGTTGTAACTGGCCGCAAAGCTCTCTGCTTCACCGATTACACGTGTCAGCGTGTCCGCCTTGTGATCTTCCAGGAACACCAGCACCGGTACCATGCTGCAGTCGGTGTTGATGAGTATGTTGGGTACGGCGCTAAGGGAACTGTTGAGGACCAGCTTGTTGCGACTCAGGGACGCCCACTTCAGGCTGCCTTCATTCATGGCTGTGTTATACAGCTTGGCCACATTGACCAGGGACACCACTGACTGCACACCTTCGACGGTTTCCATTTCGCCCTGGAAACGGTCAATAGCGGCTACCACCTCATAGTCACCGCACTGCTGGGGAGGTGTCTCTACCATCACCACAAACACGTCTGTGCTATTGGAGTAATTGGCCGTCAGGAACGCGTTATCCAAATTGTACCGGGAGTCGGCCCGCAACTCCGGGGCGCCCGGGTCCAGGTCTCCAATTTTCAAACCCTGGCCGAAATACAGACCAAACCCGAACAGGGCCAGTGCGACCATAAGCGTAATGCGGGCTCGCCGCATTTCCGTGAAGCCGGAGAACCATTGCCACACCGGGCTGGGTCTGTCCTTGCGCGCCAGCATGAAGCGCATGGAGCCCTTGCTGACCCCCGTGTAGGACATCAACACCGGCAACAACACCAGGTTGGTAAGAATCAGAACTGCCACGCCCAGGCTGGCAGTCAGGGCCAGCTCCTGGATAACCGGTATCTTGATGACGATCAGGGTCAAGAAGCCGATACCGTCGCTGGCCAGGGCCACCAGGCCCGGCACATACAGCTGGCGGAAAGTCAGCCTGGCGGCAGCCATGGGACTGGCGCCGAACAGGGACTTGCTGCGGATGCTGTTGATCATCTGCACCCCGTGGCTGACACCGATCGCAAACACCAGGAAGGGAACCAGCATGGAGTAGGGATCGATACCGAAACCCAGGACATTCAGCAGACCCAACTGCCAGACCACGCCCATGGTCGAGCACAGCAGGGGAACAACAGTGCTCCAGACACAGCGAGAGTACATATACAAAAGCAGCATGGTGGTCAGGAAGGCGATGCCGAAGAACATACCTACCTGGCTGGCACCCTTGATCAGGTCGCCAACTATCTTGGCAAACCCGATGATATGAATCGACACTGCATCACTGCTGTATTTATCCCTGACCAGGGTCTCCAGGCTCTCGGACAGCTTCTTGTAATCCAGCTTCTCGCCGGTCTCGGCATCCCGGTCCACCAGCGGTGCCAGCACGATGGTTGACTTGAAGTTATTCGCCACCAGGCGCCCTATCTGGCCAGACTTGAGCACGTTCTCACGCAGCTGCTCCAGGCTGGAGGATGAGCCGTCATAATCGTCGGGGATGACCGACCCACCGCGGAATCCTTCTTCGGTTACCTCGCTCCAGCGAATATTCGGCGACCACAAGGACTCGAGTTTCGAGCGATCAACGCCCGGGATGAAGAACACCTCGTCATTGATTTCCTTCAGCAACTCCTGGAAGTCCTTGTCAAAGATGTCGCCTTCCCGAGTCTCTACCACGATGCGCACGGAGTTACCCAGGCTGGAAAGATCATCCCGATTCTTCAGGAAGTTCGCGATATAGGGATGAAAGGTCGGCACCATCTTTTCGAAGCTGGCGTCAGGTTTGATCTGGGCTGCCTGAAAAGCCAGGAAGGCCGTAACCAATACAAAGAAAATGATCAGGGCGACGCGGTTCTTGAAGAACAGGTTCTCCAGCATCGGCTCCACATCCTCCACGGGATGTGTCAAATGATGTTTGGTGGCGTTTTTCATTTTTTACCTACCTCGAGGAGCCGTCGGGGCCGGCGTGGTGGATCCCACCCTCGCCTACCACTATCAGATTGCCGTCACTGCCGGTGATCACCGCACCGTAAGAACCGCGATCGTCACGGTACAGCACACTGAAATTCTCGCCCCCGTCATCACTGCTAAGTACAGTGCCGGAACGACCCACGATGACCAGGCGACCGTCTGCCGTTAAACTCCCGCCCATCAGCGTATTCTCGTTCTCCGTTGTCCGTTCTTCCCAGCTGTCACCACGATCATTCGAGACAAAGATATTGCCCCTTAGTCCGAAAGTGACGACCCTGCCATTGGCCCCGTTGGGCTGCGCGAGTATGCCGAAAAATGAACCCTCATAAGGCGATTCGAGTCTTACCCAGGTTGCACCCTCGTCTTCGGAGCGGAACAACATGCCCGCCTCACCAGACATGTAGACTATCCTGCCATTTGGCGAGCTCAGGCTGTAGTAGTGGTACTTGTCCGGGTTATCCAAGGCCGCAGAGGCAATGGTCCAGTGCTCGCCGCTATCCTTGGTCCGAAAGAACAGACCGTAGGCGCCGACCGCAATACCCGTCTTCTCATCTGCAAACCAGACATCCAGAAAAGGATTGGGGGTTCCCCCCGAAGCTACCGCCTCTTGCGCATCCTCCAGGGCGTACTGGGCGTCATCCAGTGCGTACTGCAAGTCTTCCAGGTCCAATTCGTCCGCGGTTTCCAGTTGCTGCTGCATTTGCTCGATGAGCCCTTCGGCAAGGCTGACTTCCTGGCTGGCGACCTCCTGCCCGGACAATTGCACAGACCAGCTGCTACCGCCGTCGGCACTATGCAAGATGGTGCCTTCATGGCCCACGGCCCAGCCCATTTTCGGCGTGGGAAAACTCACGGCAGTCAAGGTCACAGATACCGGCACCTGCGCCTGGCTCCAGCTCTGGCCGTCGTCATCCGAATAAATGATAAAGCCCCGCTCTCCCACCGCGACCATGCGGCCATCCGCACGGGCCAGGTCGAGTAGCAGGGCTCTTTCCACCCGCGGTGACATCACCGCCGGAAGATATCTGAAATCCGGCTTGACTCCCTCTTCTGCCTGGCACAAGCCGATACCCATCAGTGGTAAAGCAGTGACCAGTCCCAACGCCATTCTCTTGATGGCTGTATTAATGCCTTGCATTGGCTCCCCCGTAAATTCGCCGCCAGCCAGGTCTAAATAAAAGCGGCCCATCGTTTATACGACGGGCCGCTATCCGATTACAAATCCTTCAAACAAGGTTTGAGGATTCTTATTATCGTTTACCCGCCCTTCTCAATGCTGCCGGCGAGTAATCGCCAGGAGTTGCCGGGTAATCCCATTGATAGGTATATCCAGGAATTTCGTTTTCCAGACCGATCGGCAGATAACGACCGGAAATCAGATCGTAACTGACTTCCACTGCATACCACGGCACCGGCACCTGGTAATGGCTCATGTTGTGGGCCTCTTTCACGCGCCACATTTCGCCACGTCCGTCATACAGATCAGCAATGGAAATCTGCCAGGTATCCTCGTCCACATAAAATGTGCGCTTGGCATAGATATGCCGCTCACCCGGCTTCAAGGTGCCTTCCACTACCCAGACGCGGTGCAACTCATAGCGCAGGTAGTCAGGGTTCATATGCCCAGCCTGGAGTATGTCCTTGTAGGTTGCCTTTTTATTCAGCAAGCGATAACCGTTGTAGCCAATATACATTT
>JAPHSC010000331.1 GCA_026193125.1 Gammaproteobacteria bacterium | reverse complement strand
GCCCTTTGACGAGAAGGGTCGCGCTCAATGTCCGGGATCCGAACCTCCGCAGCAGATCAGTACCGGGTCAGTCAGACCCCCTAAAAATCCCGCTTGATCACGTAGCGCGAGAGCCAACGCAGTCCCTCCGCCGTCTCACCCTGATGGTCCAGCACGGACAGTGCTTCCTGGTACAGCTCTTCACAGCGGGCCTTGGCCTGATCCATACCGAATAATGACGGATAGGTCGCCTTGCCATGCTCCCGGTCAGAACCCTGGGGCTTGCCGATTATCGCCGTTTCGCCCTCCTCATCCAGCACATCGTCCTTGATCTGGAAAGCCAGTCCGATGGCCCGGGAATAGCGGTCGTAGGCTTGCATAGTCACGTCACCCACCCCTGCACACAGGCAGGCGCCGAGAATGCTGGCGCGGATCAGGCAGCCGGTTTTCATGGCGAACATGGTTTCAAGTTCCTCACGCTCCAGGTTGCGCCCCTCCGCCGCTATGTCCATGGCTTGCCCACCGGTCATACCCATGGAACCGGCCGCATCGGCAATCAGGTCGATGAGCGCCACTTGCAGGGCCGGCTTGTCAACCAGCGCCGGGCTGCGCGTGATCAGGTGGAAAGCCTGCATTTGCAGCGCATCACCGGCAAGAATGGCCACCGCCTCGCCGAACGCCACATGTGCTGTAGGCACACCTCTGCGCAAGTCATCATCGTCCATGGCCGGCAGGTCATCATGGACCAGGGAAAATGCATGGATCATTTCGATGCATGCAGCGGGGGCATCCACCATGACCGGGTCCACTCCCAGGGCCTCCGCAGTCGCATAGCAGAACAGCGGTCGAATGCGTTTTCCGCCGTTTAATACCGCGTAGCGCATGGCCTGGTGCAGGGGTTGCGGGGCGGTCTCATCGGTGGCCAGCGCGACATCCATACAACGCTCTATGCGCTGCTGGTAGAGGGTCATGCGATGGGCAAAGGTCTGCCCTTCGAATGCGCTGTATTCACTCACTGAGAATTCCCTCGTTGCATCTAAATGACCTGGCGTGGGCATGATACTACAGGGATCGCGCGTCGACGTAACACGCCCGGCAAGGTATGGTTTACACCTGTCAGTAGCTTAGGTGAGTGTAGTCAGCAATGCAGGCAAGCGCGCAAGCCCAGCCGAACATTGCCCTGGTCAAGTACTGGGGCAAGCAAGATCTCAGGCATAACCTGCCGGCGACAGGCTCCATTTCCATCACGCTGGACGCCCCCCGAACGCATACCAGGGTGAATTTTTCAGCGAGCCAGGAACGGGATCAGTTCCTGCTGAATGGGAAGCCCGAGCCAGCCATGCTGAACCGGGTTTCCGCCTGCCTGGACAACCTGCGCGCACTGGCTGATTGTCCATTGCGCGCCAGGGTCGAAAGTGACAATGATTTCCCGACCGGTGCGGGCCTGGCCTCTTCGGCCTCAGGATTTGCTGCGCTGGTCGTGGCCGGCGCCTCGGCACTGGGTCTTAACCTGGATACACAGCAGCTTGCGGACCTGGCGCGCCGTGCCTCCGGATCGGCGGCCCGCTCCCTGCTTGGGGGCTTTGTCGAATTGTTGCTGCCCGCTGCTGATGGACCGAGTACCCCGGTGCGCAGTCTGCGTGCCGCACATGAGTGGCCCCTGGCGGTGGCCATTGCCATTACCTCGTCCCGCACAAAGTCGGTGGGTTCAACCGAGGGCATGGAACGCAGTCGCCTGACCTCGCCCTACTACCCTGCCTGGGTGAGTAGTGCAGAAGATGACCTTGCCTATGCCAGGCAGGCCATCTCCGACCGGGATTTCCTGTCGCTGGCCCGGGTTAGCGAATTCAGTTGCCTTAAAATGCATGCCCTGGCCATGTCTTCCGAGCCCGGTCTGTTGTATTTCAACGGCGCAACCGTGGAATGCCTGCACCGGATCAGGACCTTGCGGACGCAGGGAGTGCCGGTGTTTTTTACCGTGGATGCAGGCCCACAGGTCAAGGCGGTGTGCCTGCCCGAGGCCCTGGAGCAGGTCGGTCAGGCGCTGGCCGACGTACCGGGGGTACAGAAAATCATTCGTTGCGGACTGGGCGCAGGAGCTCGGCTGGACAAGGAGTAAGTCCCATGCAAATCAGCGCACCTGGCAAGCTCATCCTGGCGGGCGAGTACGCGGTACTGGATGGCGCCCCCGGCCTGGTGATGGCGGTAGACAGACGGGCCCGGGTCAGCCTGGAACCGTCCAGCGACGAGCACTGGCAGGTCACCTCTGCAGGATCGGACCCGCAAGAGCAGTTTCACCTTCGGGAAGGATGGAACTCCGGCGTGGCGCAGTTCGGCCGACCGGGAAGCCTATTTACTGGTGGACAACGTTCTACGCAACCCGGGTCTGCTTACCCTGGCTAGCTGCCCTCCCTTTGCCCTGGTATTGGACACCACTGACTTTTTCGAGTCGCGCGGTGGCGGCCAAAAGCTCGGCCTGGGCTCGAGCGCGGCGCTGACCGTGGCGCTGGCGGACGCACTGGAACGTTGGGCTGGCAAGATAGCGCTGGACGAACAACAACAACTGGCACAACTGATGGCCATGCACGGTACGTTCCAGGGAGGCCGGGGTAGCGGCATAGACCTGGCTGCAAGCCTGGTTGGCGGCGTGCTGGAATTCTGTCGGGAACCAGGTGCCTATCAAGCCAGCCTGATCCCCAGGCAACTGCCACCCGGGGTTTTGTTCAAGACTGTATGGACAGGCCGTCCGGCCTCCACCCCCGCGCTGTTAAATTCGCTGGAAAGG
>JAPHSC010000294.1 GCA_026193125.1 Gammaproteobacteria bacterium | reverse complement strand
CGAGTATATCCCCGCTTCCTTAACTCCTCGACTACCCAGTCGGCCGCAGCGCGGGGACAGGAGCAATACGCAACGATCATGACGTCTTTTGGCAGGTCAGCCTCAATCGCATCAAAATCCGAGTAATAGGGCAAGGTAAACGAGCCCTCGATATGTGCGGTCTGCCACACAGAGCTTACCCGGGTATCCAGCAACATCATTTTTCGCTTCTCTTGCAAGGCCTGGAACAGGTCGGCTGCAGACACGTACAAGTCATCAGTCAACCTGAAGTCAGGGTCCTCACCGTCCTTGTTGATGACATATTGATCGGGTGTGGGTAACTCCCGCAATACCGTCTGTTCCACTTTCCAGCCACCCGCCCGGCTGCGAATGAATGCGGTGAGACTGTCGATATCCTTCGCCGAGAACTTGTCTGCGAAGGCGACCATCTCGGTATCTTCGCGGCCATGTTGTATGGCATAGCGAATGAATTCATCGGAATTGTGTGCCAGGGCCGATTGATTACCCAGCGCAGGCGCAGTAACGCCTTCGCCGTTTTCGCCGTGGCACTCGGCGCAGGTGGTCTGATAGAGACTTCTCCCACGCTCAATATCTCCGTGTACCGGGTTGGTGGTGATTGCCACCCGCTCGGCACCGGATTGTTCGAACAGCCAGTAGGTCAGGTCCCAGGTCTCATCCAGGGTCAGGGGACCGCCCACCTCGTCCAGGTAGCCGCCCATGGCAGTGCCCTGGCGGCCATAGGAAAGCGGCCGAAGGATAGCGTGCGGTACGCCAGATTCGAACAGGCTTTTGCTACGCAGCGACGGTGCATGATCGTTCACATGACCCTGTCTATCCGCACCATGGCATAGCACACAGTATTTTTCGTAGTTGGCGGCGGCAGCCTCGCTTTGCTCTTCCGTCAGCGTCCTGATCGGTGGCAAGCCTTCCTTGTCTTCCTCAGTGGCCATGCCTGCCAGGGGCGCGCAAAACACCAACAGACCGATCAGCAAACGGGTCAGGCGAAACTCACTCATCCTTGGGAACTCCTTGAACGTCAATTTTTCTGGATCATCGCTTACGCAGCCATCAGCCGCTCAACTATGATCAAAACTCATACCCAGCAGCATGGTGACCTGGGGCTCCTGGGCCTGAAAGCCTTCATTCCCGATCTCCAGCATCGCATCTTCCATCGGCAACGAGACATTCAATCCCAGTTGCAGTCTGTAGCGCCAACTATTACTCATGGTCGCCGCGTGCACCCGCATTCCCAATCCAAGCAGTAAGACTCCCCGCTTGACGGAGCCGGATTCCTCACCCATTCGAGGTCCATCACCCAGAAGTTGTTCGCGTCGCATGCCCACCGCCAGCGATGCGTAGGCGCTGGTCCAGGGACCGTTATCGCTTATTGTTCGCTCCCATTCAAGCCCTGCACCAAGCTGTTCGCTCTTCAGAAAGAGCGAACTATCGTCCTGGTACTGGGGCTCACCGAAATCGGACACGACAATCAGCGAACGGCGCCAGCGCCCGCTGGCACCGGCGATGGCGGTACTGGATAGACGCAAACCCAGGTGGTAAGCAATATTCGGCACCTGGAACCCGGCTTCGATGCCCAAGCGCACCGGTTGCTCCGCCAGGTGGTGCGAACCATGGTTAACCGCGATCAGGCGCAGTTGGCCGTAGGAAGCATCGTTGTTTAGCTGCTGCACGGTTTCCAGCACGACCGGTCCCCAGTGGATACCGATGGCGACGGCGAGGTCGTCCTCGGCCGACGCCGTCTCTCTAAAAACTGCGGCGTCGTAGCCTGACCGCCAATCGCGTCGCAGGCCCAGCCACGCGTCGAACGTACCGCGGCTGAGGGTGCCATAGATACCTGCCACGGTATCCCATTCACCGCCCGTTGTGGCCAGGGCCGTTCCCCGCAGCCAGTAACCCAACTGCCAGTCTTCGTTGCCTATTCTGGAACCACGCAAGATACCGTAATGGTGCATGTCGACCCATGCGGTCAGGTCCGTCCCCGTGTCTCCCGTGTAGGGAAGTGATTCCACTTTGCTGTCAATCAGGCGATGAAATCCGTTTTGCATCTGCTCCCCGGCAAAGTCACCGATACTTCGCAGTCCTACGCCGACCATGATGCGGTCCACGGACGCTGGAGAGGATCGTTCCAATAGCCGGTATCCGAGGGAGGCCGATAGCTGGTCATTTCTCCCGGGCGACTGCGCATCCGTCAAGGTCAGTGTGCTGTGGTCAACAACCACCAGCCAATTCTCGCCAGCCGGCGCGCTCAGGCTCAGTTGCTGGGTCCGGAAGTCATCCACCGCCCCACCCCTGCCCAGGAAATCGTTACTGAAATTGATTTCCAGTCCCCGCTCAATAAAAGGGGGTAGCTCGCTCGGAACACCAGGAATATCACCGGCCATGGCAGAAAGGCTACAGGCAACCGCAGCCACCGAGACATACAGGCAGATCAGGCGCGCCGGCTTGTGAAAGAAGATCTTGATCTGTGTCAATTGCGCGACTCAGCCGGATGAGGCCGGCTCCTGCGCTTCAGGAACAACATCACCGCCATTCCCGGTCCGCGTGTCGTCCATGTGAGCCACCCATTGCACGAATACCTGGTAACCGATGGACAAACCGACGGCGCCGACAAAAAGCCCCGCTATACCGGCTGACACCATTCCTCCCAGGGCACCCAAAAGAACCACCGGCATCGGTACTTCGAGACCGCGACCAAGTAGCACCGGCTTCATAACGCTATCGGCAAATCCGGCCAGTACTATATATACCGTGAAAAACGCATTACTGAAGGTGGAACCCTCTCCTCCTGTCCACATGTAAATAATGACAGGGACAAAGACAAGTAAGAGCGGCAATTGTGCGATACCCAAAACCAACGCAACTATCGCCAGCAGCCCCGCTGCAGGAACACCCGCCAGCGCGAAACCCACTCCGAGCAAGAGAGCCTGGATAAAGGCAACACCGATAACCCCGACGGCAACAGAACGTATGGTTGCGGCAGATAGATGACAAAGCGCAGAACCAATCCTCTCGCCTGCCAGACGCGAAAATAATGACAGCATCACACGACTGCCGGACTCGCCGTGGGCCATGACGATACCTGCGATAATCAGAGCACCGATAAACAGCGCAATTGCGCCGAGGGTACTCGAGGCAACGAGCAGTAATTTTTCGGCCGCATTACCAAGTTGTGGCTGGAGCTGACGGACGAACTCCGGCAGGTCATCTGCAGCCAAACTCCAGCTGCTATAAAGCTTTTCACCTATCACAGGCCAGTCCGCAATACTCGCACTGGGCGCGGGGACGACCAGCTGATTGTTCACAAACGCCTGTTGAACCCCATAAATTTCTCCGGCGAAAGAGCTGCCGAGCATGGCGGTGGGGACACCGATCAGTAGCAGCCCAGCAAGGACTATGGCTGTGGCGGCGCGCCCCTGACTGTTACCCATACGCCTGGCCAGCCTTTGGTGTAGTGGATAAAGCGATACCGCCAGAATAAGCGCCCACACCATGATTCCCCAAAATGGTGTGAAGATTCGGTCGCAAGCAATCACCAACGCGACAATCACGCTAAAACGGATAAGTACTTCCATGAGTCCTTCGGAAGTGAGCGGCTGCAAGCCTGGGGCGGCGTTCGACATAGAAAATTCCTTCCTGTACGTCAGGGCAGCGTGGCACGCTGAACCGGTGTAGGGCCTGATACCAAGGCGACCAGTATGCTTGGTAACATATTTCGGCGAAGGCATCTATGTGCAAGAGCCTGTCGCCCACTGCATAGCGAGGCTTTTCCCGGCGAAGGCAATAGATAGACATTCTTCCT
>JAPHSC010000181.1 GCA_026193125.1 Gammaproteobacteria bacterium | reverse complement strand
TCTCAGAACAGGCATGGCATAGTGCCTTGGAGGCCATTTAGGTGGCGGATAGGGTGGGATTGATTCGCGCTTTCACCGCTCACCCTTCGGGTGTGCTACGCACGTCTGTCGCACGGCTGCGCGTGCTCGGTTATTCGGGGCTGCGCGCCGACGTTGTCTCGGCCGACTGAGGTCGGCCTCGGATCGAACCAAACCCGGCCACCACAGGCAACACAACCGCCAACGATAAATCCGGGTTTCGGACCATTTCCGGGAAATGAGACCACTCCTCAGAAATGAGGAACGAAGCTGCTCGCGAACGGCGAAACCACAGCGCGGCTTGGACGCATTCACACACCACACTCCCAATAAACAAAAAGACCCCGAATGGGGCCTTTTGGTTTATATGGCGGAGAGGGTGGGATTATTCGGGGCTGCGCCCCTCACCCTTCGGGTCGCCGCCGCTGCGCGACGACGTTGTCTCGCCCCGCGTCGCGGGGCTCGGCTTGAACCCCGGTGGGTTCATTCACCCACCCTCCTTCCTATAAACAGAAAGGCCCCAAATGGGGCCTTTACTTAATGTGTGGCGGAGAGGGTGGGATTTGAACCCACGAGAGGCTCTCGCCTCTGCCGGTTTTCAAGACCGGTGCATTCAACCGCTCTGCCACCTCTCCGTGTTTTCAGGACCCCTCGGTATCCCCTTATTCGGCTGCGCCCACGGTGAGCAATAGAATTGCAACCAGTTGCAGCCTCGAGCGCCGCGCAGTGTAGCAGAATGACACGCCAGCCCGAAAGCATGAATTCGCATAATAATATTTAGGACAGTCAAATGAGAGTGTGTGTGTTTTGCGGCTCCAGTCCCGGTAATCGACCCGTTTACCGCGAGATAGCACAGGATCTGGGTCGCAGTCTCGCCAAGAAAGGCATTGGACTGGTATATGGAGGCGGCGACGTCGGTCTCATGGGTATGGTCGCCAACTCGACGCTCGAAGGCGGCGGCGAGGTCATCGGAGTGATTCCCAGGGCTTTGGTGGTTCGCGAATTGGCCCACCATGGACTCACCGACCTGCGGGTTGTGGACGATGTGCAAGAGCGTAAGGACGCGATGGCACGTCTGAGTGTCGCGTTTGTGATCCTGCCCGGTGGCTTCGGCACCATTGATGAGATGTTCGAAATGGTCACCTGGAATCAGTTAGGTGAGCACGCCAAGCCCTGCATTCTCATGAACATCGACGGTTTTTACGATGAATTATTGGCCTTCCTCGTCACCGCTCGGGACCAGGGTTTCATCAAGCCTGCCGACCTCGACGGTCTGACTGTTTGCACCAGTATCGAGCAGTTGATGGAGGCCCTCGAACAGGTTTCCGCAGAATAAAGTCCTCATTCGGCAGTCACGCCAAAAACCTCCAAAGCACTTTAATAAAATAATATAGTCTATTGTTTTATAGGCTTTTTCATTTTATGTGTTGACAACTCTTCAGACCTTTTTTTGCGAGGCTCGACTTGCTTTCGCGGCACCAAGCCCTAATATCGGTGGCTTGGGGTGGAAAAGCCCGCTGGATTCAATACCAAGGAGAAACGGATGGAACATCGCTTACAGGTAGGCGCAGGCCAAGCCCAGGAATCAGTACTGACGACCAACAAGGTTCTGCGTAACACCTATTTGCTATTGGCCATGACTCTGCTGTTCAGCGCCTTCACTGCTGCACTCAGCATGACTCTGAACATGCCCTACCCGGGCCCCGTCATAACGCTGGTTGGCTATTTCGGATTGCTGTTTCTGACCAACAAGCTGCGTAATAGCGCTTTGGGCGTGGTCTGCGTGTTCGCCTTGACCGGCTTCATGGGCATGACTCTTGGCCCAATACTCAACGCTTACCTTGAGTTTCTGCCCAACGGCGCCGAACTTGTCATGACCGCATTTGGCATCACGGGCGTTACCTTCATAGGCCTGAGTGCCTACGCACTGGTGAGCCGCAAGGATTTCAGCTTCATGGGTGGATTCCTGACTGTTGGTATCCTGGGTGCTTTTGCGCTGGGTTTAATCGCGATGTTTTTCCATTTACCCACGCTGTCGCTGGCGGTCTCCGGCCTTTTCGTGCTGGCAATGGGCGGCCTGATCCTGTACCAGACCAGCGCAATCGTTCATGGGGGCGAGACAAACTACATCATGGCAACGGTGACGCTGTATGTGACAATATTTAACCTGTTCACCAGCCTTCTGCATATCCTGGGTGTGATGGGCGACGAATAGCCTGGAAATGCAGGCGAACCAAAAAGCCTCGCCAATCGGCGGGGTTTTTTTTATCCCAATACATGCCGCACAAGTTCCCGGTCGCGCGTTATACTTCGACCAATAATGACTCTTACCCGTTCCTTGTATGCCCATGCCACGCTCAACTTTCCCACACCTGCTTTCGCTGCTTCGGCGGTCCCTGCCTGTGTTTTTGCTGGCCATGGGTTTTGCCTCCGTTCAGGCTCAAAGCCAGCTTGACCCCGCCTCCGAGGTTGAGAAGCAAGACCAGTTATATGCCGAACTTACGGCCATCCTGGAGGATACCGAAGCCCTGATCAGCATGGACGAGCAACGACTGACGCTGCAAATAGAAGAAACCGAGAGAGTGGCGAACACTGCCAAAGAACAGGCTGCAGAGTGCATAGCCTCCATTCGCCCCCAGGTTATCAAGCTCACTGAAGAGCAGGCCTTGCTACCCACCCTTGTGCCGGAAGAAAACATCGCGCTTTGGGAGCAGCGCACACAGATTAACAAGCAGCTATCAGACGCGCAGGCCAGATTATCGGGCTGCGAATTGCTTTTTGCCCGGGCCGAATCAGTGATCAGCCAGGGCGAGCGACTCAAGAGCATGGTGTCATCTATACGCTTGTCCGCTCGTCAGGAGCCTTTGTGGGTGTTCCTTGGTCGGATACCTCACCTTGTAAAGGCATGGCCTGAACGCCTGGACCGGGCCGTCAGGGTTCCGCGGAATGACGCCTACGCCGAAACCAAGATTATCCCGGCGATGGCAGTCATATTATTCCTCGGCATAGCGCTGGGACTGCTGGTGCGATTTCGTTTCTACCGCTGGTACAACCGTGCTGGGGCAGCCGAGAAGCCGGCCAGCCTGAAGTTTTTACTGCCCAAACCCCTGGCTGACTATGCGCCCTGGCTGATTACAGGCGCCCTGTGCTGGATAGCGCTGGCCACTGTCGCGGACAAGCCTTCGCTGGACTACCTGGCCATACGTATCTCGGTCGCAATTTTCACCGTGGGCCTGGGCCTGGTGCTGATCGACTGGAGTACCGGCCCCCTGTCTGCCGGGGCGAGGATAGACGGACTCTATCCTGAACGGGTAGCTCCAATGCGCCGGCGCATGCGCTGGATGCTGGGCTCGATTGCCTTTAGCGTCGCATTTATCGGTTACGGAGCGCTGATCCGCCTGGTAAGAAGACCCGGTGAACTCGACGTTCTGTTGTGGCTGGTGCTGGCACTTTGGATGAGCGCTGCCCTGCTCTCACTCTTGATGCTTGCTCGTCAAATGCCCGGATTGCAGGATCGCTCACGCTTAATCCGCGCGTTGATCGTGATGCTTATCGGGGCCGGGCTTTTTGCAGAACTGGCGGGATATTACAATTTCGCGTACTACATTTTTTCCGGGCTGTCGCGCAGCACCCTGGCCATCTTCCTGCTTTGGATGTCGCTTTGGGCAATCGAGGTAACCGTGCGGGAAATCCGTCGCGGTAAAACGGCTTTCGCGGTTCAAACGCGCACATTCCTGGGTATTACACCGGAGGGTAAGCATACCCTGCTGGGCATTTACCAGGCCGTTGCAGAACTGTCATTGTGGATGGGTTTTCTCATTTTCATGGTCCAGATATGGGACACCTCCGAAACATTACTGGACAGCTTCAGCAGCTTTTTCCTGGATGGCGTGGAAGTCTCCGGCACCCGTTTCATCCCGGCGGATATTCTGACTGCTGTCGCCATGTTCATCGCCCTGATTATGCTCACTGGCTGGACCAAGCGCTGGATCGAGGTACGCTGGTTAAGGCACATGAACCTGGATAGAGGCGCCCGCGACGCTTTGATGGCCATGGTCGGCTATATCGGATTCATCATTGCGGCTATCGTAGCCCTGCGTTTCTCTGGCGTCAGCGTGGCCAGCCTGGCCATCATCGCCGGCGCGCTGTCGGTCGGTATTGGTTTTGGTCTGCAGAGCATCGCCAATAATTTCATTTCAGGTCTGATCCTGCTTTTCGAGCGCCCCATCAAGTCCGGCGATTTTGTCACCATAGCTGGAGTGGAAGGCTTCGTACGCAAGATCAGCATCCGTTCCACCGAGATTGAAACCCTGGACCGACGCAACGTGATCGTCCCTAACTCGGAACTGATCTCCGGGCAGGTTACCAACTGGGTGCTGCGTGACCCGCATGGCCGACTGACCCTGAATGTCGGAGTCGCCTATGGCTCGGACGTCGAGCTCGTTCAGAAACTCCTGGTCGAAGCCGCCATGGAGCATCCGGATGTGATCAAGGAAGGTCGCGCCCCTGGACCCAAGGCCCTTTTCATGGCCTTTGGTGAAAGTTCGCTGGATTTCGAGCTACGCATCTGGATCCATCGCATTGAGAAACGCTTTGATGTTGTGAGCGGCGTGAACTTCGCCATCGACAAGGCCTTCCGTGCGCACGGAATCCAGATTCCCTTCCCGCAACGGGATCTGCATGTGAGAAGTTGGGAACCGACGGCTGCACCTGTGATACCTGGCAAAGCGGCCAAGCCGGATTGATCATCCGGTTCGTACTCAACCAAGCTGTTGGCATTCAGTTCGGGCTGATACGCTCGGCGCCGCCCATATAGGGCCGCAGCACTTCGGGTATCAAGATGGAGCCATCGGCCTGCTGGTAGTTCTCCATCACCGCAATCAGGGCCCGTCCGGCAGCCAGACCCGATCCGTTTAAAGTGTGCAGCAACTCCGGTTTGCCAGTTTCAGGATTGCGCCAGCGCGCCTGCATGCGGCGGGCCTGGAAATCCTCGCAATTGCTGCAAGAAGAAATTTCCCGGTAACGTTTCTGAGAAGGCATCCATACCTCGATGTCATAGGTCTTGGCTGCACCGAATCCGGTATCAGCGGAACACAGTACGATTACCCGGTAGGGCAAACCCAGGCGCCGCAAAATGGACTCGGCATGACCGGTAAGGATCTCGAGCTCCGCGTAAGATTCCTCGGGACGACAAAGATGCACCAGTTCGACCTTTTCAAACTGGTGCTGACGAATCATTCCCCGAGTGTCCTTGCCATAGGAGCCCGCCTCGGAACGAAAACAGGGTGTGTGGCAGACAAAACGCAGGGGTAGCAACTCGGCATCCTGGATTTCACCACGCGCCAGGTTGGTCACCGGGACCTCGGCCGTGGGTATCAGGAAATACTCCTGTTCACCGTGCACAGCGAACAGGTCCTCTTCAAACTTGGGCAGCTGACCGGTCCCCGTCAATGAATCGCGATTAACCATGTAGGGCACGTAGACCTCTGTATAACCATGCTCTTCCACGTGAGTATTGAGCATGAACTGGATCAAGGCCCTGTGCAGTCTCGCAACCTGGCCCTTCATCACCGCAAAGCGGGATCCTGCAATTTTGGCGGCAACCTCGAGATCCAGTTGACCCAGGGCAGCGCCCAGGTCCACGTGATCCGCCGCCTCGAAGCCAAGGTTGACCGGTTCGCCCCAACGACGGATTTCCAGGTTATCGTCTTCGCTCAGGCCCGGTGGCACCGACTCATGCAAAATATTGGGCAAGCCCATGTAGATAGCGTCCAGCGCCCCCTGAGTCTCAAGCAGTTCCGCCTGGCCGGCCTTGAGCACATCCCCCATCATCGCCACCGCCGCCTTCAAGGGTTCAATGTCCTCGCCCCTTGCCTTGGCCTGTCCAATTCTGCGGGAGCTATCGTTGCGCTCCTTCTGCAGGTCCTCTGTACGCACCTGCAGATCCTTGCGGCGCGCCTCCAAGGCGTTGTAATTGTCCACATCAAACTTGAGGCCACGGCGCGCCAGTTCGGCGGCAACCTTGTCAATCTCATTGCGGAGTAGTTTGGGATCGAGCATGGGTATTCCTTAAAATTCCGAATGTGGTTGCGGAGCCTTAGTCACTTTGTTTGCCCCCGGTCTTACGCGTTTCGATGGCCGCACGCAAACGCTCGAGCTTTTCGGCAATTTTTGCCTCCAGCCCACGAGAAACAGGATGATAATACGTTCTGTAACCTATTTCCTCGGGGAAATAATGATCCCCCCAGGCGATACCCTCGGGTTCATCATGAGCATAGCGATAGCCCTTGCCGTATTCCAGGTCCTTCATCAAGCGGGTCGGCGCATTGCGTAGATGCATGGGAACCTCCACCGAGCCGCTGTCCGCGGCATCTTTCCTGGCCGCAGTGTAGGCGGTATACACGGCATTGCTCTTGGCCGCGCAGGCCAGGAAAATTACTGCTTGTGCGATGGCCAACTCGCCTTCAGGACTGCCAAGACGCTCGTATACTTCCGCCGCGTCCAGCGCCATACGCAGGGCACGAGGATCGGCATTCCCGATATCTTCAGAGGCCATACGCAATACCCTGCGCGCCAGGTAACGGGGTTCGCAACCACCATCCAGCATGCGGCACAACCAATACAGGGAGGCATCGGGATCCGATCCTCTTACTGACTTGTGCAAGGCAGAGATCTGATCGTAAAAAGCATCTCCCTGCTTGTCGAAACGGCGCACACCGCCAACCAGCAAATCTTCGAGTACCTGGTCGGGTAGCCGGCGTATCCCTTCCGCATCAGCTTCTGCCAGGTCAGAAGCGATTTCCAGCAAACCCAGGGCTCTCCTGGCGTCACCGTCGGCTGCTTCTGCAAGGGTTCGGAGCTGCTCTTCACTTACGACTGGCGCCTCATCGCCCAAGCCACGTTCCGAATCGTTGAGCGCCTGACGCATTACCTGCACCAGATCCGTGGCGCCCAGGGATTTCAGGACATAGACCCGTGCCCGGGACAGCAAGGCATTATTGAGTTCAAAAGACGGGTTCTCGGTGGTGGCCCCGACAAAGGTCAAGGTGCCATCCTCCACGTAGGGCAAAAATGCGTCTTGCTGGGACTTGTTAAAGCGATGGACCTCATCCAGGAACAACAAGGTGCGCCGTCCAGAATAATCCCGCAGCTTCCTGGCCTGCTCAACCGCAGCCCGCACGTCCTTGACCCCGGCCATCACCGCTGAAAGGGAAATGAACTCGGCATCCCAGGAGTTGGCCAGCAATCGTGCGAGGGTGGTTTTGCCGGTACCGGGCGGCCCCCAGAGCACTAGCGAGTGCAGACTCTTGCCGTCCACCATGGAACGCAAAGGCTTGCCAGGGGCCAACAGGTGTTGCTGCCCGACAAATTCTTCCAGCTTGCCAGGGCGCATGCGATCTGCCAGGGGGGACCCTGCAGACGTTTTGCGAGCTTCCCCCCTGGTCGACATCTAGGGAGCCTCTGGTCTATTCATGAACGTGTATCTTGCATATAAAAGCCTCAGCTTCTGTGTTGCCAATCTTCGCGAACTGGCTCACTTACAACCGATTGGCGTCTTGAATATGAATCTTTTGGCCGGCAATCTACGAAGCCCGGAACACATCAGAGGCTCCCTAGCTTCCGCTGGAATCGGCAGCCCCGCGCCCCAGCCACCAATTCTCCAGGCGGGCACACCAACCGCCCAAGCCAACGTGGGCAAGCACCAGCCCGAAAATGACACCCACACCGTTTGCCAGCATGTCGTGAAGATCAAAATGTCGATGAAAATATTTCAATTGCAAGAATTCCAGGCCTATACCCATGACCAGCAAACCCGGCACCACCCAGCGATAGGAGCTGGCCTTGTATATGCCGGCGAACCACATCATCACGGTAGCATAGGCGAGCGCGTGCTGAATCTTGTCGGAAAGCAGGAAATCCACGCTGTTAAGCATATTCCCGGGTAACAGACTGCCGACCACGATCAGCAACACCAGCCCCCAGCCAAGGCCCAGCCAGAGCCTGGGAAATTGCAGCCTGTACATGGTCATAAGGCGCTGCCCTAGCCCTGGTTGATCACGTCCATCCCCTGGGGAGGAACGTATTGAAAGCTGGCTTCATCCAAATCAGGGTTGAGCTCGATCTCGCTAAAGTCTATGCGTGTGACCTGGTCCAGATTATCCACCAGCTCCAGCCGTGCCAGACCCCTGTCATCGAAACCCAGCATCAAGGCCTGGAAGTCACTGCCCTGCTCGAGTGGAGCCAGGTAGACCTTGAGTAGACCCTGATCGCGCTTGACCAACTCAATGCTGAACACTTCCTCCAGGTCGCGACTACCGCTGAGGAGCATGGCTGGCGATGCCGCCATGGATTCGTTCAGCTTGCGCACGACTGCTTGCTCAAGCTCCGGATCCACGCTCCACAGATTCTCACCGTCCGACAGGACCAGCTGTTGATAGGGGGTCTCGTAATCCCAACGAAAGCGACCAGGGCGTTCGAGCAGCAATCGCCCACTTGAGGCTGGCTGGCTGTCGCCTTCAGCGCTATACAGTGTTTGCACGAAGTTCGCCCGCAGGCTATGCACCTCGGAGAGAAAGCCGCGCAGGCGCTCACGCCCCGACTCTATCGGCTGCTCCTGGGCCAGGACCGCCGATGAGCATAGCCACAGCAACACCAGCATCCCAAGGCCGGAAAGCGCCCGGGGCGTCTGTCTGAATTCAGGTTTCATCAATCCTCCGGGGGCGGAGGAGCCAGTACCTCGCGGCTGCCGTTGGATTGCAACGGCCCTACGAGACCCGACTCTTCCATTTGTTCCACCATTCTGGCCGCACGGTTGTAGCCGATTTTGAGCCTGCGCTGTACTCCAGAGATGGATGCTTTTCGAGTCTCGGTGACAATGCGCACTGCCTGGTCATACAACGGATCATCCTCGGCACCGCCAGCAACCACACCACCACCATCCGACAATCCGGGAATAGGCACGCTGGGTCCTTCCAGGATTTCACTCATGTAGTTTGGGCCACCGCTCTTTAACAGATGCTGAACAACCCGATGAACCTCGGCATCCGAGACAAAGGCGCCATGCACCCGGGTGGGCATGCCGTGGCCTGACGGCAGGTACAACATATCTCCGTGGCCCAGCAAGCTCTCGGCGCCCATCTGGTCAAGTATGGTGCGCGAATCCACCTTGGCCGAAACCTGGAACGCGATGCGCGTGGGGATGTTGGCCTTGATCAAACCGGTAATCACATCTACCGAAGGTCGCTGGGTGGCCACGATCAAGTGGATACCCGATGCGCGGGCCTTCTGAGCAAGACGGGCAATAAGCTCCTCCACCTTCTTCCCCACCACCATCATCATATCGGCCAACTCGTCGATGACCACCACCACGTATGGCAGTGTCTGCAAAGACGGGTGTTCGGGAACCGGCAGGTCCTCGTCAATCACCGGCGGCCTGACATACAGCGGATCCTTGATGGGCTCACCCTTGGCGGCGGCATCCTTCACCTTGCGGTTGTAACCGCCCATGTTGCGCACACCCAGGGCGGCCATCAACCTGTAGCGGCGTTCCATTTCGGCCACGCACCAGCGCAGAGCGTTGGCGGCCTCGTTCATGTCCGTGACCACCGGCGCCAGCAAATGCGGAATCCCCTCGTACACCGAGAGCTCCAGCATCTTGGGGTCGATCATGATCAGGCGCACGTCGTCAGGCTTGGCCTTGTAAATCAGGCTTAGCACCATGGCATTAATCCCCACCGACTTGCCCGACCCGGTGGTGCCGGCGATCAGCAGGTGGGGCATCTTGGCCAGGTCCGCCACTACCGGCAGCCCACCGATGTCTTTACCCAGGGCAATGGCGATCGGTGAGGACAGTTCGTCATAGGCCTTGGAACGCAGGATTTCGCCCAGGGTGACGAGCTCGCGGCTCTCATTGGGGATTTCAAGACCGACTACCGATTTACCCGGGATCACTTCCACTACCCGTACGCTGATCGCAGACAGGGCCCGCGCGAGGTCCTTGGCCAGGTTGGATATCTGGCTGACCTTCACTCCGGGAGCGGGCTGTAATTCAAAACGCGTCACTATCGGCCCCGGATGCACGGCGACCACTTCGACTTCCACGCCGAAGTCACGCAGTTTCAACTCCACCAGCCGGGACATGGCCTCCAGCGCATCATCCGAATAACCACTGACCTTCTCGGGCGGATTATCCAGGAGTGACAAGGGCGGTAACTCGGAACGTGGCGGTGGATCAAACAGGGGCACTTGCCTTTCTTTTTCCACCCGATCACTGTGCTCTATTGCGTTCAGCACCGGTTCAATGCGTGGCTTCTTGCCTACAGCCTTACGCTTGGTTTCACGCTGCACCACTATCTGGCGCTCTTGCTTCACTTTGCGGGCAGCCAGCCAGTCGCGAAAAACCCCGACCTGAAATACCAACCAGTCCACCAGCCATAAGACCAGGCGCCCAACCCTATCCATGACAGCCAGCCAGGAAATACCCACAAAAAGTGACACACCTGCCAGCCACAGGGCGAGTAACAGCATGGTCGCGCCAAGGAAACTGAGGGCGCTGGCGAGACCCAGCCCGACCCCGGATCCAAACACCCCACCCGCTGTATATTGCAGCGAACCGGGATCAAAATGCAGGGTGGCAAGGCCGCAGCTGGTAGCCAGGGTGAGCACAAAGCCTGCGGCGCGGAAGGCCAGCGTGGACCATGATACCGGCCCCTCCGAGCGCCGGACCCGGAATAGCATCCAGCCGGCAAACCCGAGCATGAGCGGAAACAAGTAGGCGGGTCTGCCAAAAAGCATGAAAAACAGATCCGCCAGCCAGGCCCCTACCGGTCCAATCAAATTGACCACCCGACCCGATTCGCCGGCAAATGAAAAACCCGGATCCTGGGGCCGATAACTGATCAGCGCCGCAAACAGCATTATGGAGAGACCGCCAAATATCCACAGGGCGGCTTCGCGCAGGGCACGGCGGGCTGGCAAGCCCAGTAATGCGGTGGTCTCGATATTTTTTACAGCCTTCGCCAAGATATTAGTCCATTTCTAGCTAAATACTCTAACTCATTGAGTCATATTAGTTTAGATACGACCCATCAGCAACGGTGCGAGCCAGTTTATTGCCTAGATGCCCGCCTTGCCGGGACCGGATTCCGAAAGCCGGCGGGAGAAGTGTATACGAATCCGGCGACATCACCACGGCCCTCTTTGCCGAGACCCGAGTATTTGAATAACATGGCGGCCTGCGCTGCGGGCGAAATGGCCGAGCCTGATACCTTAGCGGTCAGGGCCGGCACACCGGCCCAAATTTTTCATACGACGTCACCACCAAGGAATCCAAGCGTAATGACTGACCTGAAGCACTGCCGATTGCTTATTCTGGGCTCCGGCCCAGCCGGTTACACTGCCGCCGTCTATGCAGCGAGAGCCGGGCTGAATCCGGTGCTGATAACCGGCGTCGAGCAAGGTGGTCAGTTGATGACCACCACCGAAGTGGACAACTGGCCCGGCGACGTCGAGGGGTTGATGGGTCCGGCGCTGATGGAGCGTATGCGCGCCCATGCCGAACGTTTCGACACCACGATCATATCGGATCACATTAACAAGGCTGAATTGACCCAACGCCCATTCCTGCTGCATGGCGACCAGGGTAGCTACAGTTGCGATGCCCTGATTATCGCGACCGGGTCAACCGCTCGTTACCTGGGCCTGGAGTCGGAAGACAACTTCAAGGGCAAAGGCGTGTCCGCCTGCGCCACCTGCGACGGTTTCTTCTATCGTGGACAGGAAGTAGCAGTGATCGGAGGCGGCAATACCGCCGTGGAAGAGGCGCTGTACCTGTCCAACCTGGCCTCCAGGGTTACCCTGGTGCATCGGCGTGACGCCCTCAGGGCCGAAAAGATCATGCAAGACAAGCTGTTCGAAAAGGCTGGCGAAGGGGGTAACGTGGACTTGCTGTGGAACCACAACCTGGACGAAGTGCTGGGAGATGCAACCGGCGTCAACGGTATCCGCGTTCGATCTACCGTGGACGACAGCACAAAAGAAATTCCGCTTACCGGCGTATTCATCGCGATAGGCCATACCCCAAATACCGGCCTGTTTGAAGGCCAGCTGGAGATGGATCACGGTTACCTGAAGGTACAAACCGGCCTGCAGGGCAATGCCACCCAAACCAGTATCCCGGGTGTGTTTGCGGCCGGCGATGTCGCCGACCAGGTGTACAAGCAGGCAGTGACCTCCGCGGGTACCGGCTGCATGGCCGCATTGGATGCGGACCGCTACCTGGAAAACCTGGCCGGCGGGAAATAACCGCTACCGTGCCAGTCCAGGCCAGAACACTGGCAAGAATTAGCGAAGTGCCTGCCAGTCGCTGGAATGCGCTGGCGGGTCCGAATAACCCGTTTGTCCAGCATGCCTACCTTGCAGCATTGGAAGAGACATCCTGCGTTGGCCCCGGCACAGGCTGGACACCCAGCCATTTGCTGCTGGAAGAGGGCGACCAATTGCTTGGCGTCATGCCCTTGTACCTCAAGAGTGACTCCTGGGGCGAATTCGTGTTTGACCAAGGCTGGGCGAACGCCTATCAGCAGGCAGGCTTGTCTTATTACCCAAAACTGGTGAATGCGGTGCCTTTCACACCGGTTACCGGTCCCCGGTTGCTCTGCCCGCCCCATTCGCCCGGTATAGCCGAATCCCTGTTGACGGCGGCAGAGGCTCTGGCGCAGGCGCACGAGCTTTCATCCATTCACGTATTGTTCCCCGAAGATCAATGCGTTGAGGCCCTCAGACGTCAGGGCTGGCTGCTGCGCAAGGACTGCCAGTTTCACTGGTTTAACCACGACTACCAGGATTTTGCGCACTACCTCGAAGCTTTCTCTTCCAAGCGACGCAAGACTTGTCGACGGGAACGTCGCAAGATCAGTGAACAGGGCATAACCTTCCGGCGGCTCCAGGGCGGCCAGCTTACCGCCAGAGACTGGGACTTCCTCTACCGCTGCTATGCTTCCACTTTTCTGCAAAGGGGCCGGCACCCCTATATGAATCCGGATTTTTTCCTGGCCGTTTGTGCCGGCATGGGGGATCGCCTTCTGGCTATCCAGGCCGAGAAGGATGGGCAACCGCTGGCCGCCGCTATATTTTTCATTGGCGGGGACACGCTTTATGGACGCTACTGGGGCAGCCTGGTGAACGTCGATAGCCTCCATTTCGAGACCTGTTACTACCAGGGCATTGAGTATTGCATCGAACAGGGGCTGAGGCGCTTCGACCCGGGCACCCAGGGTGAGCACAAGATTACCCGTGGCTTTGACCCGGTATTTACCTGGTCTGGCCACTGGATTGCCCATCCGGGGTTTCGTCGGGCTATCGCCCAGTACCTTGAGCGAGAGGCAGTCCAGGTGCAGAGCTACCAGGAACAGGCGCGGGATTTACTCCCGTTTCGCCGCGATCCTGGCCCGGACACCCCGACATGATTCCCTGGTTGGACCCGCGGCAACTGTGGTTTCCTGACCCGAGCAAGGCCCTTGCTGACCCCCCTGGCCTGCTCGCCGCAGGTGGTGACCTAACCCCGGAACGTCTGCTCAAGGCCTACTCCCTGGGTATCTTCCCGTGGTTTGAACTTGGGCAGCCGATACTCTGGTGGTCTCCTGATCCGAGGGCGGTAATGCGCCCGCGAGACCTGAAACTTCGCCGCAGCTTGCGCAAGATCCTGCGTAACGGAAATTTCACGGTAAGTTTCGACGCCGACTTCGCCAGCGTGATAGACGCCTGCGCGCAGCCAAGGAGCTATGGCGCGGACACCTGGATAACGCCTGAAATGGCCAGTGCCTACAAGGTCCTGCACGCACTGGGACACGCCCATTCACTGGAGGTTTGGCAGGAAGGCGCGCTGGTTGGCGGACTCTACGGCATTGCCCTGGGACAGGTGTTCTTCGGAGAATCCATGTTCAGCCTGCAACGGGACGCTTCTAAAATCGCCCTTTGCGCCCTTGTCTACCATCTGGAACGTGCCGGCTTCGCATTGCTGGATTGCCAAATGCGCAGCGCTCACCTTGATTTCATGGGAAGTCGAAGCATCCCTCGCTCCGAGTTCCTGGATATGCTGGACAGGTACATCGAAGATCCTGTCACAGACAAGGATTGGCGGTCGGTTGAGACTGACCTGCGGAGCCTGGCCGCATGGCAACCCGGGGCTGGTGGCAATCCCAAATTGCAATAAGCACCAACTTTATGCACAATTCGCGCCCGTATTACTATTCAGGTCTGAGCAAATCGTGGCGAAAGAAGAAGCAATTCAAATGGAAGGGACCGTTGTTGACACCCTGCCAAACACCACGTTCCGCGTTGAGCTGGATAACGGTCACATCGTAACGGCCCATATTTCCGGGAAAATGCGCAAGCATTACATCCGTATCCTGACCGGCGACAAGGTAACCGTGGAACTCACCCCTTACGACCTAACCAAGGGTCGCATTACCTACCGCGGCCGCTAGACCCCTGCGAGCCACAAGCTAACCGCCGGACGGTCAAGACCGGTTTCCTGCCCTAGCCCTCGCTCATGGTGGCTGGCTTCTGCTCGGATTCCAGCAGCGGCATGATACTCAAGACCAGATCGCCCGCCTCGCCTACGGCAACCGTTACATGTCCGCCGTTGACCAGCTGTCCAAACAGCAATTCTTCGGCCAGGCCTTTGCGAATATGCTCCTTGATCACCCGCGCCATTGGCCTTGCCCCCATCTTGGGGTCATAGCCCTTGTTCGCAATCCATTTGCGCGCCTCATCTGTCAGGGTGATGGTGACATTCTTCTGCTCCAGGGTAGCTTCCAGTTCTACCACCAGCTTGTCCACCACCCTCGCAATCGTATCCGGGTCCAGTGATTTGAACTGGATGACTGCGTCCAACCGATTGCGGAACTCGGGCGAAAACAGCCTGCGTATTGCCTCCATGCCGTCGCTGCTGTGATCCTGCTTGGTGAAGCCTATCGAACTGCGAGCCATCTCCTCGGCGCCGGCATTAGTGGTCATTACCAGGATCACATTGCGGAAGTCCGCCTTGCGCCCGTTGTTATCGGTCAACTGACCGTGATCCATGACCTGCAAAAGGAGGTTAAATACCTCGGGATGGGCCTTTTCGATCTCGTCCAGCAATACCACGCTATGGGGATGCTTGGTGACCGCTTCGGTCAACAAGCCACCCTGGTCAAAGCCCACGTAGCCCGGCGGTGCCCCGATCAAGCGCGAAACCGTATGCCGCTCCATGTACTCGGACATATCAAAACGAATCAGTTCAATACCCATGATTTGGGCCAATTGTCGGGTTACCTCAGTCTTGCCAACACCGGTGGGCCCGGCAAACAGGAAAGACCCCACCGGCTTTTCTTGTTCCGCCAGACCGGAGCGGGACATTTTTATCGCCGCGGATAATGTTCCTATGGCCTCGTCCTGCCCATAGATCAGCAGACGCAAGTCCCGGGGAAGAGTTCGCAGCACGTCCCGATCGGATGCAGACACGCTCTTTGGCGGAATCCTCGCCATCTTGGCGACGATTTCCTCTACCAGTTCGAC
>JAPHSC010000083.1 GCA_026193125.1 Gammaproteobacteria bacterium | reverse complement strand
GAAATGATGGCCAGCGCCAGCTCACCCGGCAATTGCCTCTCTTGGGGGGCGCGAAGTTGTCTCGCAGTGGGTACAATGCCCAGCTGAGCCGCTTGGGCCCGATTGCGACAAAGCGCAAACTAAGGACAGGTAAAAATTGAGTAACGTTTTGATTTCAATACTTTCTTTCTTGCTGGCAATCAGTGTATTGGTGGCGGTGCATGAATTTGGCCACTTCTGGGTGGCGCGAAAAATTGGCATCAAGGTCCTGCGCTTCTCTATTGGCTTTGGCAGGCCTCTATGGTCACGCAAAATCGGGGTGGACCAGACGGAACTGGTAATAGCGTCGATTCCCCTGGGCGGTTACGTGAAGATGCTGGACGAGCGTGAGGGTGAGGTTCCAGAGTGTGATCGTCAGCGCAGTTTTAACAGCGCCCCGATGTGGGGTCGCATGGCGGTATTGGTAGGTGGTCCGGCGGCCAATTTTCTGTTTGCGATCTTTGCCTACTGGATCATGTTCGTGGTGGGTGTGCCCGGCCTGGCACCCGTGGTCGGGGAGATAGCACCCGACACCATCGCCGGCCAGGCAGGAATGCGCGGCGGTGACCAGATTCTCCAGGTTCGCGGAAAAGCGGTGGCAACCTGGGAAAGCGCGATGCTGAACTTGCTGGACGACATGCTGGACGACGGACGCATAGAATTTCAGGTACGTGGCGAAGATGGCGCTACGCGCAACCTGGTGCTGGATGCCACAGGAAAGGAATCGCAACTGACAGAACCCGGCGCGCTGTTTGACGGCCTGGGTATCAGACCATGGCAGCCGTACTGGCCGGCAACCATTGAGGTGGTGGATCCGGATGGCCCTGCCGAGCAGGCGGGCATGCTCCCGGGCGACCGGGTCGTCGCCATTGACGATATTGAAGTGGGTGACTGGCCGGCACTGGTCAGTCAGTTGCAAGACCGGCCCGACCAGCAGGTGAGGGTCACGGTGCAGCGGGACGGGGTCTCCAAATCACTCCTGGTAAACGTGGCCAGTATGCAGCGAGAGGGGCGTACCGTCGGTCGTATAGGAGTGCAAGGGGTCAGGCCTGAGGCTGTCCCCGATTCCATGCACGGGACAACCCGGTACGGACCCCTGGGAGCCATTCCGGCGGCGCTGACCAAGACCTGGGACATGACGACCCTGACCCTGCGCATGCTGTGGAAAATGCTTGAAGGCGTGGTTTCTCCCAAGAATATCAGTGGGCCAATAAACATCGCCCAGTATGCGGGTGTGAGCGCGAGCATGGGTCTGGTCGCTTTTGCGAGCTTCCTGGCGGTGGTCAGTATCAGCCTCGGTATTATCAATCTTATGCCGGTTCCCATGCTTGACGGGGGTCAGTTGCTGTACCATTTCGCAGAACTGATTACCGGGAAGCCGTTGCCCGAGAGAGTCCAGATGATTGGGCACCAGGCCGGCCTGGTGCTCCTGGCGATGCTGATGACGTTCGCTTTCTACAATGACATTGCCCGCTTGCTGGACTAAACGACTGATGCAAATTTCCAGAAGAAAAATATTCACGCAAGCATGCGTCGCTATCCTGCTCGGGCTGTGCGCCTTGCAGGCCAGCGCCCAGGACATAATTACGGTCCGGGATATTCGTGTAGAAGGCCTGCAGAGAATTTCCGAGGGTACTGTTTTTAACTACCTGCCGATAAACATTGGCGATGTTCTGAACAAGCGTCGAATTGCGGAATCCATTCGTGCAGTTTATGACACCGGGTTTTTCGAGCATGTCGAGTTTCGGCGTGACGGAGATACCTTGATTGTGGTGGTCATCGAGCGGCCATCAATCGAGAACTTTACCATCGAGGGTAACAAGGACATCGAGACTGATCAGTTGATGGACAGCCTTCGCGGTGTGGGTCTGGCCCGGGGCAGGACGTTCAACCAGTCTACCCTGGATGAGGTAGAGCAATTTCTCACGGACCAGTATTTCAGCCGCGGCAAGTACGGTGTCATTATCGACATCCAGGTGACCGAAAACGAGAGTAATACAGTTGATATCGCCATCAATATTACCGAGGGCGACCGGGCCCGGATCAGACAAATCAATATTGTGGGCAATGAGAAATTCACCGAAGAGGAGATCATCGGGGACTTTCAGCTCAAAACCCCGAATTGGCTGTCTTTCTACAAAAGTGATGACCGATATGATCGTGAGGGTCTGACCGGTGACCTCGAAAAGCTGCGCTCATTCTACATGGATCGTGGCTATGCGAATTTCCAGATTACTTCTACCCAGGTAGCAATTTCGCCGGACCGCAAAGATATTTTCATCACCTTGAATGTGCAGGAAGGTGAGCCCTACACGGTGGACGAGATCAAGATTGCCGGGGACACGGTCGTGCCCGAGGACGTGCTGCGAGCCATGATCCTGGCAAAGCCGGGTCAGACTTTTTCACGCAAACTGCTGGAGACCAGCAGCGAATTCATAACCTATCGCCTGGGCGAGGAAGGTTACTCTTTCGCCCGGGTGGAGCCGATTCCCCAGTTGAACGAAGAAGACATGACGGTCGACATCGTGTTCTTCGTGGATCCGGGTAATCGAACCTATGTTCGAAATATCGAGTTCAAGGGTGCCGAGAATACCAAGGACGAGGTGTTCAGGCGTGAAATGCGTCAGCAGGAAGGCGCCTGGTTGTCCAACAATTCCCTGGATCGTTCCAAGGTGCGCTTGCAACGTCTGCCGTTCATCGAGAAGGTGGATGTCGAGACCGTGCCCGTACCGGGTACTCCCGACCTGGTCGACGTGGACTTCCAGATCAAGGAAGGACTCCCGGGTCAGTTTGGTGGCGGCCTGGGTTACTCGGGGTCCCAGGGCTTGATGCTGAACGGCAACTTTACCCACACCAATTTCCTCGGTTCAGGTAACTCGATTTCCGGGCAGTTGAGCACCGGAAAATATCGCAAGGTTCTCAGCTTTAGCCAAACCGATCCCTACGTGAACATGGATGGTGTAAGCCGGTCTCTGAGCATTGCTTATGCGGATACGGTACAGCTGGTGTCAAACGGTTCGGAGTTCAATTCCAAGTCAATCAACCTGGGTGTCCAGTACGGTCATCCCATTACTGAGTGGCAGCGGCTCCTCTATGGCGTCAACCTGCGCAGCACTTCACTGATTACCAGCGACGGAAGTTCCCAGCAGGTAAGGGAATGGGTGATCAATAACGGGAAATCCTACACCGACCAGCCCGCTGCCGGGCAGACCATTTATGGAACTGACTACAATCTGCTGGAACTGACAGGAACCTGGCTATACGACACGCGCAACAGGGCGATTTTCGCAAATCGCGGCTCACGCCATATTTTCAGCCTTGTTGCGACGGTACCGGGCAGCGATGTGGAATACGTCGGATTGAGTTGGGAAAGCACCAAGCTGATCCCGATCTGGGGCCAGTGGGGCCTGGCCTTCCATGGCGAGGCCAATCTTACCGAGGCATTGGGAGATTCCTCGGATCCGCCCCCGGCGCGCAATTTTTTCGCGGGAGGCCCCAATTCCGTGCGCGGGTACAGGGAGTCCAGTCTTGGTCCAAGGGACAGTTATGGCAGGCCCTACGGCGGTAACCTGATGGTGGCGGGACAGGCCGAAGTGCTACTGCCTATGCCTGAGAAATTCGCTGCCCAGGCCCGCGCCAGTTTGTTCTTTGATATTGGTAATGTATTCTACACGGGAAATACGCGGTTCTATGACCTGTACGGCAACCAGGTATTCTACGATTTTGATCCTGCCGAGTTACGCCAATCGGTCGGAGTCTCGGTCCAGTGGCTCGCGCCGCTGGGTCTGTTCCGGTTTAGTTATGGCATTCCTCTGAACCAGGTTAGCGGCGATGGGTATGTGCGTGGCGACGAGACCGAAAATTTCCAGTTCTCTATTGGTTCTGCATTTTAAATGGTGGTTACTTTCATGCGAATGAACAAAAATTGGTGTGTGGCTGTACTTGGATTGATGGCTTTTGCCAGCCTTGGAGCAGTGAGTGCTCAGGCTGCCGAGAGCAAGATTGCGGTGGTGAATATTCCGCGCTTACTGGAGTCGGCACCCCAGGCCAAGGCCATGATGGAACAACTTCAGTCCGAATTCGCTCCCCGCCAGCGCGAGTTGGCTGCTTTGCAGAAGGATTTGCGTGAGAAAGAAGAAACCTTAAAACGTGATGGGGCGGTCATGAGTGAGGAAGAGCGCCGCAACATCGAGCGCCAGTTGCGCGACGGGCAGCGTGATTTTCAGCGCAAGGGCCAGGAAATGAACGAGGACGCCAATCTGCGACGCAACGAGGAGTTGGGCAAATTGCAGCGCATCCTGGGCCAGGAGATTCAGAATTACGCCCGTGGCCAGAATTTTGACCTGGTCCTGGGTGATGTGATTTATGCCAGCGAAGGCATGGATATCACCGATGCGCTTCTGACTGCCCTGCAAGCCAAATTCAAGCAGGCCAACTAAGTCTACAAAGGGTGTGCTAGCGCAATGGAGCTGACTCTATCGCAACTGGCAGTGCGCTTCGGCTGTGAGCTGGTCGGTGATCCCGACAAGGTAGTGTCATCCCTTGGATCGTTGGAGGGGGCTGGTCCGGAATCCATTACGTTCCTGTCGAATCCCAAGTTCAAGGTACACCTGCCCGGCACCCGGGCTGGTGCCGTTCTGTTGGCGGCCGGTGATGCGGCGGATTGCCCGGTTGCAGCGCTCATCTGTGACAATCCCTATACCGTTTACGCAAGGGTAGCCCAGTATTTGCGCCCGGCCCGGCAGGTAGTTCCTGGAATTCACGCCTCTGCCGTGGTGGAAAAGGACGCCAGCGTATCGCCGACCGCTGAGGTGGCTGCCCTGAGTTTCGTAGGGGCGGGTGCGAGGATTGGCGAGCGAGTCTACATTGGTCCGGGTTGCGTGGTGGAGACCGGCGCGAGTATTGATGACGACACCCGCCTGGTCGGCAGGGTGTATGTGGGCGAACGGGTAATTATCGGCAAGCGCTGTATCCTGCATCCCGGGTGCGTGCTGGGCGCTGATGGTTTTGGTATCGCCCCTGGTGGAGCCGACGGGTGGGTTAAGGTGCCCCAGCTGGGTAGCGTTCGAGTGGGTAATGACGTTGAGATCGGTGCCAACACCACGGTAGATCGTGGTGCCCT
>JAPHSC010000404.1 GCA_026193125.1 Gammaproteobacteria bacterium | reverse complement strand
TGTTATCACAGCAGCCTCCCGAGTCCTGCCCGCTACCCCGACCTGAGCCATGGACTCGGCTCCGCGGTCGGAAAAAGTTAGAATGCGTTTTTCATGGAGACCCTTCATTGAACAATAGCCGCACACCTCTATATCATTTCATCGGCCCCAAGTACTGGCCGCTCTGGCTGGGCCTGGCGCTGATGGGTCTGGTGAGTCTGCTACCAAGCGCCATGGCCATGAGAGTTGGCAGGGGTCTTGGCTGGATCATGTACCGCGTGCTGCCCAAGCGCCGCCAGGTCGCTGAACGCAATATTGAGCTGGCCTACCCGGAATTGGAATCCGGCCAGCGACAACAGCTGGTCAAGGATATCTTCGCGTCCCTGGGAAAGTCGGTTATCGAAACAACCTGGTGCTGGTGGGCCAGTGACCGGCGGGTGCGCAGCCTGCAGCGCATCGAGGGCCTCGAGCACCTCGAACAGGCCAAGGCCCGGGGCAAGGGTGTCATCCTGCTATCCGGCCACTTCACCATGCTGGAACTCACCGGGCGAATGGCGCTGAAAGGGCGATCCGATGCGTTTGGCATGTACCGGCGCCATCGCAATCCCCTGTTCCAGGAATTGATGCTCCGGGGACGCGAGCGCACTGGCCACCTGATCGACAAGCAGGAAGTGCGCGGCATGATCCGGGTGCTCAAAAAAGGCGACATTGTCTGGTATGCGCCGGACCAGGCGTTCAGGGGCAAGATGAGTACCATGGCTGACTTCTTTGGTGTCCCCTGCCCCACCAACACCGCCACCTCACGTCTGGCCAAAATCACCGGGGCAGCGGTAGTACCTTTCCTGTCCCAACGATTACCGGACAATAATGGTTACCTCGTGAAATTATTTCCGCCACTGGATAATTTTCCCACCGACGATGTCCAGGCCGATACTCAGCGCGTAAACGATTTGATCGAATCCTGGGTCCGTCAGGCGCCTGATCAATACCTGTGGGTGCACCGAAGGTTCAAACCGGAACGCGAAGGCATGGAGTCGCTCTACAAGGTCAATCCTCATAAAAGGCGTCCCCGGCAATAGCCATGCTCGACCACCCCGTCCAGTTTTTTCTTGGCCTGATCCTGCTGTGCGGACTGCTCGGCTGGCGTATTCAGGCGCGCCTGGTCAGGAGGCGCCTGCACTTGCGCCTGCCGGCCTGGCGCTGGTTTCTGCAGGGCCTGGCAGAATTCCTGACATTTTTGATTTTGCTTGTTGTCGTACTCGACAGCACCCGTTTCGTGGGTATCAATTTCTGCCTGGACCTGTGGGCAGACCAGACCTGGTGCAATCGCCCGGCAGAGGGTCCAAATAGTCCTGACTAGGTCACGCTCGGCAAGCCGGCAAGCACCTGCGCCACGTCTATCTTCTTCAGGCAATCGAGGTGACCCAGGGGACACACGCGCTTGAAACAGGGACTGCAATCCAGGCGCAGGTAGTGGACCTGCGCATTGTCGGTCAAGGGCGGGGTGAAATCCGGCGTGGTAGATCCATAAATGGCAATCACCCGAGTGTCCACGGCTGCCGCCACATGCATTAACCCGGAATCGTTGGTAATCACGGCCTGGCTTGCAGCCAGCAAGTCGATGGCGTCCTCCAGGCGGGTCTTGCCGCAAAGATTCACCGCGGCTCCGCCGGATCCTGCGGCGATTACGTCTCCGGCCGCGGCATCCTTTTGCGACCCCATGACCCATACCTGGTAGCCACGTTCTCCAAGAACCCGCGCAGCATCGGCAAAATACTCCAGCGGCCAGCACTTGGCCGGTCCGTACTCGGCGCCTGGCAGCAGCGCCACCGCCGCACCCGCCAGTTCCAGCTGTTGCATCAAGGCGGCCTGGTTATCCGGACTCACACGCAAGACCGGGGCCGGGACAGTCGGAGGCTGGTGGGCATCACGAGGCTGTCCAAGCGCGACAAATCGCTGCACTGTCTGGGTCAGCACCGTCTCGTCCAGCCTTCGAATATCGTTGAGCAGACCGTAGCGCAACTCACCAAGATAGCCGGTGCGTACCGGAATACCGGCATGAAAGGGCACCAGCGCAGACTTGAATGAACGTGGCAATACGATGGCCCGGCTGTAGTCCTGTCCGGCCAGAGAGCGACCCAGCTGGCGTCTCAACGACCAGGCAAACTGGCCGTGCTGCAAAGGCATCGCGATGGCACTTCTGACTTGTGGCATACGGGCCAACACCGGGCCCGACCACCCTGGCGCCAGCACGTCGATACTGCAACCCGGCCAGCGCTGCTTGAGGCTGATGAACAAGGACTGGGCCATGACCATGTCACCCACCCAGGACGGCCCCACCACCAGTATGCGTTCCGCACTGCTCAAGCCAGGTACTCCGTTTCTGTCCGGGTTTGGAAAGCCCCGGGTCTAGACCTTCGCCAATTCGTCCAGATAGGCCTTCACACCCTGCTCCACACTCAGGAAGGGCTGATCGTAGCCCACCTGCCTGAGCTGCGACATGTCGGCTTCGGTAAAGCTCTGGTAGGCATTCTTCAGATGTTCAGGGAAGGGAATGTAGTGTATTTGCCCTTTGCCATGCCAGTGGATAACTGCCTGGGCCATCTCGTTAAAACTCTGGCTCCTGCCACTGCCGCAATTGAACACACCACTCACTTGTGGATGCTCCCACATCCACAGGTTTACATTCACTGTATCGCCTACGTAGACAAAATCCCGGCGTTGCTCGCCATCAGCGTATCCGTCACAACCTTCGAATAATCGCAGTTCGCCGTTTTCCTTTATCTGCTTATTGAAGTGAAAGGCAACACTGGCCATGCTGCCCTTATGCTGCTCACGTGGTCCGTACACATTGAAATAGCGCAGCCCGACCACTTGGCTTGAGAAAGAATCCAGGTGCCGGCGCACATACTGGTCAAACAGGAACTTTGAATAGCCGTAGACATTCAATGCCCGCTCATTCTCCAGGCCCTCCGCAAAAACCGGGCCGGCGCCATACACCGAAGCGGATGAGGCATAGATAAATGGAACGGAGCACTTCTGACAGTAGTGCAGCAATTGCTTCGAGTACTCGAAATTGTTGGCCATCATGTAACGGCCATCCCACTCGGTGGTGCTGGAACAGGCACCCTCGTGGAAGATCACCTCCGGAGCGGGCATTTCGCCACTGATCACCCGGTCAAGGTAATCATCCCGATCCAGGAAGTCTGCAATATCGCAATCAGCCAGGTTGACGAACTTGTGTCCGTCGCTGAGCTCGTCTACCACCAGGATATCCCGCTGCCCGCGGCGATTAAGTTCCTTCACCAGGTTGCTGCCAATAAACCCGGCTCCACCAGTCACAACAATCACGTAATTCGCCTCTCTTTATAGAGTCCTGCGCCCGGTCCGAATGACCCGGCACCCGGGCCTTTATACTTTCATCGCCGACCAGGCGAGCCTGCCCTTAATCATATCCCATCCCCGAGTCTGGCTGAGCCTCTGCTCGGGCCACCGGATCGTCCTTCAGGCCAATACTTCATCGTAAATCCGAATATACCTCTCGGCCATGACCGCGGCCGTAAACAGGTTGCTGCGCTGCTTGCCTGCCTGGCCCATGGCCCGGCGTTGTTGCGGGTCCAGATACAGCTTCAGGATAGCCTGTCCCAGCCGGCCCGGGTCGGACGCGGGTACCAGCAATCCCGTTTCGCCGTCCACCACCACTTCTGGAATTCCTCCCACATCGCTGGCGACCACTGCAAGCGCATGATCCATGGCATCCAGTATCACCGAGCCCATCCCCTCCTTCAGCGACGGGAAGGCAAACAGGTCAAATGCCGCAAGGTAATCCCCCACCCGATCCTGGAAGCCAGCGAAATGTACGTTTGGCAGCCCCTGGGCTTGTTGCCTGAATTGCTGTTCATCCCGACCCGACCCTACGAATACGAACTGAATCTGGGGATGGTCCGGCAAAAGCTCCCGGGCGACAGCTATCAGATCCTGTTGCCCTTTATGGGCATGGTCCAGCGCGGCCACATGTCCAACCACAAACTCACCGCCCCACGCCCGGCGCAATTGGTCTGTCACTGCAGGTTCCGCTGCCATCGACTGAAAAGCATCTGCTACCAGCGCTACATTGTCGACGGGTATGGACAGAGCCCCGCACAGGGAACGAGCCACCGCGGCGGAAATCGCAACAATCTTGCTGGCGCCGGCATAGGCACGCCGGGTTAACCAACCGGCAGTGGGCTTGCTGATGATCCGTCGAGTAACAATGTAGGGTACTCCAGAGACCAGCCTGCGCAGGTAGGCGGGATAAATCGCCCTGCCCTGGTGCACATGCACCAGGTCCGGCTTGCCCAGACTGAGCGCTGCGGACAGCAGGCCCGAGCACAAGCGAATCTCCAGCCCGGGCACATTCGACAAGCGCCCGGCCAGGACGGCGCCATGACTTAGCACCAGGCGCTGGCTCCAGCCACGTTGGGCAAGTTGACGAATAAGCAATTCGGTCTGGCGCTCGCCGCCGCGAAACCCGCGATCAAGGTTGATATGACAGACCAGTCCGGGGAATTCTGGCGGGGGACTCTCGGCAATTGTCATTCACGGACTCCCCAGGCGTTCGCGCTCCAGGGCCTGGTCGGCATGAATTTTTATGTATTTGTAAAATGTGCCATTGGAATCCGAGACCGCGATGACCAATCCCCGCCAGCCGTCCAGGAAGCCCAGGCGAACTACGTAGGTGTGGAAGAACGCCCAGAAGGTCTTAAGCAAAATAACAGGCACCGGGTAGCTACGCCGAGCCTCGGCCCTGCGCAATTCACTGTACCGATCAATCTTGACCAGGAACTGGCTGATCTCGGTCACGGCAGAATGATTGAGCGCGCCACGCAATCGCTGCACCCGGGCTCCGGGGACCAACTCAATCCTTTCGTGAACCTGAACGTCGGTGAAACGGTGCACGCCGCGATGATACAGACGCACCAGCCAGTCATTGCCCCACCCCGCGTGACGAACACGCCGGCCCTTGAAGAAATTATGTCTGTCCAACTCGTACACCATCATGGGGTCGGCCAGTGCAACCGTATCCAGGCTGGCCAGCAACTGCGCATCCAGTGTCTCGTCAGCATCCAGTGAAAGCACCCAGTCTGTATCGGCAAGTTCGGCGGCGTGATTCTTGGTCGGCCCAAAGCCGATAAATCCGCCCTGCACCAGGTGGACATTGTCGTAGCCCCGGGCTATTTCCACCGTCTGGTCACTTGAGCCATTCTCGTACACGACAACCCGGGGAAAGCTCGCCAGGCTGTGCAAAGTCTCGGCAATGGTGGCCGCCGCATTATGGGCAATAATGACCGGTGTGATGTCGCCTAGCGCCATGAGTCAGGTTTCCCGGGGCTCTCTTCGTTTAATGAAGCGGTGATCAGGCCACCCCTTGTCTTTGCAGAGTAAACGAAGCACCACAATAGGGGCATACTGCCTGGCCGGTCTGTTCTATGGGAAGAAACACCCGTGGATGGGAATTCCACAAGCTCGAGCCAGGCATGGGACAGGTCAGGGGCAGATCGGCCTGTGTGACCTTGTATTCGGTCCGGGCATTAGGCTGCAGCGGGGTGCCATCGGTGTCACCTGGGTGGGCCATGCTATACCTCCGGACGTTATTTTAATTTGGTGCACGCAGTTGCACTATTGATGCGGCATTATAAGTCAGACACGGCACGCCCGCCTATTCAGCCACCATAAATTGCCGCCAGCAGCGTTGAACCAGTTCGCGCTCGGCCTGCAACATACCGGCATCCACAAGTCCTTTCTTCCCGGCCAGACTGGCTTCATGCAGGGCGCCCCGAAACGCAAGGTAGGCCTGCTTGAGCCCGAGGGCATCTTCCTCGCCCATCACACCCGCGGTAACCAGCCCTTCCAGCTGCCGTATATTATCCGAGAACGTGAGCAGTTCCGGAAAGCGCCGGGCATTCGCCAGCACCAGGTACTGGACCAGGAACTCGATATCGGCAATACATCCTGGATCCTGTTTCAAATCCAGGATCTCGTCAGAACCGGCTGATAATTCTGCTCGCATGCGGGCACGCATATCGGCGACCTCCTGGCGCAGGCTTTCGCGCCGAACATGCTCAGTCAGCACCCGTCTTCTCACCTGTTCGAATTCGGCCCTCACATGGTCTGTCCCTGCCACAGCACGCGAGCGCAGCAGCGCCTGGTGCTCCCATGTCCAGGCCTCCTGAACCTGGTAGCGCTCAAATGCCACGAGGCTGCCAACCAGCAGACCGGCGTTACCACTGGGCCGCAAACGCATATCCACCTCGTACAGGACTCCCGAGGTAGTGGGCATGCCGATAAGGTTCACCAGGCGTGTCGCCAGGCGCGAGAAAAACACATCATTGGATATACTGCGCTCGCCGTCGGTGACCTGGGCCTCCGCGCGGGAGTCATGCAGGAACACCAGGTCCAGATCCGAGCTATAACCCAGTTCCAGACCACCCAGCTTGCCGTAACCAACGACTGCGAAACCCGCTTTCTTGCGCACGCCATTTTCGGTGAATCCCGGCAGACCGTAGCGTTCACACATCTGCTTCCATGCCAGTGAGAGGGCGCGCGCCAATATGAGTTCAGCCAACTCTGTCAGGCGATCACTGATTTTCATCAATGGCAGCACTCCACCCAGGTCCGCCAGGGCGATACGAAACACGGCTGCGCGCTGGAATTGTCGCAAGGCTTCGGCCTGGGCTTCCTCGTCATCACTGTCCTGGCCCGCAAACCTCTGTGCCAGATCCAGTTCCATCTGGGCCCGATCGGGGGGCGTCTCAAAAATCCTGGGATCCAGCAATTCATCCAGCAGCAAGGGATGTTCTGCCACTTGCCGGGCCAGCATGTCACTGCGGCCACAGACATGCGCCAGTCGTTCCAGGGCTCCCGGATTTTCGTTGAGCAAGGCAAAATAGGCCGAGCGCCGACCCACCGACTGCAGCACCCCGACCACCCTCGCAAGCGCCCGAGCCGGGTTCCCCAGCGCGCTCACCGCTCGCAACACCCTGGGCACAAGCGTATCCAGACGCTGCCGCCCGGTCTCATCCAGCCGTTTGTAAAGGTTTCCCTCGCGCAACCCGCTCAGGATATGCAGGATTTCTTCCGCGGATTGCAGACCCATGGAACCGAGTAACTCGCTTGCCGCTCGCCCCCCAATAGTCCCGTCCCAGAGGCCATCCAGTGGCTCGACAGCGGATTCCTCAGAACGCGCATCGCCACCCAGGACCACCGTTTCGAAACAGCCCTGCACAAATTCACGATGAGTCTGGATACGCGCTGCCAGGTCATGCCAGTCCCTGCAACCCAGTCCAAACGCAAGTCGACTGCGCTCCAGGTCGCTGGTCGGAAGGTCGTGGGTCTGCTCGTCGGCCCTGGCCTGGAGCAGGTTTTCCAACCTGCGCAGAAAACGGTAAGAATCCAGCAAACCCTCGCCCAGTTCCCGCTTGAGCATCCCCAGTTCAACCAGGCGGGTCAGCACCGTTACCAGTGATCTTTCCTGCAGCGCCCTCACGCTGCCTCCCCTGAGCAACTGGAATACCTGGGCGATAAATTCGATTTCCCGAATACCACCCGACCCCAGCTTCACATTGCCGTGCAACTCCCTGCGCTCGACCTCGCGCTCAATCATGCCCTTCATGCTGCGTAGCGATTCAAATACTCCATAGTCCAGGTACTTGCGAAATACGAAGGGTCGCAACACATGTTTGCGCAACATCTCACCTGCGTCCTGCCCGCTAAGCGCACGTGCCTTCACGTAGGCATAACGTTCCCAGTCTCGCCCGTGTTGCTGCAGATAGTTTTCAAAAGCGGCCTCGGTGCAGACCAGGGGACCACTGTCACCGAAAGGGCGTAAACGCATATCTACGCGAAAGACAAATCCGTCAGCGGTCTTCTGATCCAGCATTCGAATCAATGCCTGGCCAAGGCGTGTGAAATAAAGCTCGTTACTCAGGCTACGTTTACCGTCGGTCTCACCGGCTTCCGGATACAAAAAGACGAGGTCAATATCCGAGGAAAAATTCAGCTCGCCACCACCCAGCTTGCCCATGCCCAATATGATCATCTGCTGCAGCTTTCCCTCGGCGTCGCGTGGGCAGCCATGCCGGGCCTGCAGGCCTTTGCCGGCAAAATTCATGGCGCTCCTGATCAGGATGTCCGCGGCGTCCGTCAATTCAGCCAGGCTTTCCATCACATCCGCGCTGGCGCTTATCTCCCGCCATGCAAGACGCATCCATTCCCGTCGACGGATGCGTCGCAGCACTGTCATCGCACCAGCCTCATCCGGCGTCTCGCCCAGCAATTCCTCCAGTTCCTGCGCCAACAACTCCGGTCGCATGGGGCGGGCAAGATTTCCCGATTCAACCAGCTGGATCAGCAATTCCGGGTAACGGCGGCAGGATTCCACGAAGAACGGGCTGCAGCTAAGTACCTTGTCTAATTGGGGACCCAACACAGGGTCAGCCTGTAGCTGCGTCAACTGCGGGGACAGCGAGGGTTCCAGGGCTTCCCGGGCGCATCGCAGTTCGGGTTCCAGCAAGGGAAACGGGGCGTTAGTCAGCGGCTCGCTCATAAAATGGAGACAGGACCCTGAAAAGGTTAGAAGGCTACCCAGTTTACCGGACCCGGAAACAGATTTGTTGGGCCAAAAAAAAGCCCCGCCAATTGGCGGGGCTCTTTGCTTGCGCAGACAATGCGTCAGCCGGAAAGCATTACATCATGCCGCCCATGCCACCCATGCCACCCATGCCGCCCATGCCACTCATATCGGGCATGCCGCCGCCGGCACCTTCTTCAGCCGGCGCTTCAGCCACCATGCACTCGGTGGTCAGCAGCAGGCCAGCCACGGAAGCGGCGTTCTGCAGGGCAGTACGAACGACCTTGGTGGGATCCAGGATACCCATTTCGATCATGTCACCGTACTCGCCGGTGGCCGCGTTGTAGCCATAATTGATCTTGGCCTTGCCTCGCACCGCATTCAGGACAACCGAACCGTCCTCGCCCGCATTACGCACGATCTGGCGCAGCGGCTCTTCTACGGCTCGCCGCAGAATGGCAATACCCATATCCTGATCGTGATTGTCACCCTTGAGCTTTTCCACACCCTTGAGAGCACGAATCAGGGCAACGCCACCACCGGGTACCACACCTTCTTCCACCGCAGCGCGTGTCGCATGCAGGGCATCTTCAACGCGGGCCTTCTTCTCTTTCATCTCGATTTCGGTCGCTGCGCCCACCTTGATCACGGCCACACCGCCGGACAACTTGGCCACACGTTCCTGCAGCTTCTCCTTGTCATAGTCGGAGGTAGCATCCTCGATCTGGGCGCGAATCTGGTCAACCCGGGCCTTGATACTGGCAGCCTTACCGCCACCGTCGATGACCGTGGTGGTTTCCTTGGTGATCTGGATCTTCTTGGCTGTACCCAGGTCATCCAGGGTCGCCTTCTCAAGCGCCAGGCCGACTTCTTCGGAAATCACGGTACCACCGGTAACGATGGCCAGATCTTCCAGCATCGCCTTGCGACGATCACCGAACCCGGGGGCCTTTACGGCAGCCACTTTCACGATACCGCGAATGTTGTTGACTACCAGGGTAGCCAGGGCTTCGCCTTCCACGTCTTCGGCGACGATCACCAACGGACGACCCGACTTGGCCACGGCTTCCAGCAGCGGCAGCATCTCGCGGATATTGGAAATTTTCTTGTCGTGCAGGAGGATCAAGGCGTCATCCATTTCCACGCCCTGGCTCTGCTGGCTATTAATAAAGTAAGGGGAAAGATAGCCGCGATCGAACTGCATACCCTCGACCACGTCGAGCGCGTTATCCAGCGCAGTGCCTTCTTCCACGGTGATCACGCCTTCCTTGCCAACCTTCTGCATGGCCTCGGCAATAATGGTGCCGATAGACGCGTCAGAATTGGCGGAAATGGCGCCTACCTGGGCAATCGCCTTGTCATCTTCACAAGGCTTGGACAGCTTTTTCAGCTCCCCGACAATACCCACGGTGGCCTTGTCGATACCGCGCTTCAGGTCCATGGGATTCATGCCAGCGGCTACGGCCTTCAGACCCTCGCGCAGGATAGCCTGTGCCAGCACGGTGGCCGTGGTGGTGCCGTCGCCGGCAATATCAGAAGTCTGGGAAGCCACTTCTTTCACCATCTGGGCGCCCATATTCTCGAACCGATCCTTGAGTTCGATTTCCTTGGCCACGCTCACGCCGTCCTTGGTGACGGTGGGAGCACCAAAGCTCTTTTCCAGTACCACATTACGACCCTTGGGACCCAGGGTAACTTTGACCGCATTGGCCAGCACGTTGACGCCGCGCACCATCAGGGTGCGTGCATCATCGCCAAATTTCACTTCTTTAGCACTCATGGTTTAAAACCTCTAAATTCGTAGTTCTGTCTATATTGCGTAAGAGTCGGGCCTGTTAGCCTTCGATGACGGCCATGATGTCTTCTTCACGCATGACCAGCAGCTCGTCCCCGTCCATCTTTACTTCAGTCCCGCTGTACTTGCCGAAAAGCACGGAATCGCCAACCTTGACGTCCAGAGGGCGCACATCGCCGTTCTCCAGGATTTTGCCTTTGCCAACGGCAACCACTTTGCCCTTGATGGGCTTCTCGGTAGCAGAATCGGGAATCACGATACCGCCGGGCGAGGTACGTTCTTCTTCCTGGCGCTTGATGATCACGCGATCGTGCAGGGGTCGAATCTTCATGGGTCAGTCTCCTTCAAAACTGGGAATTGCCAGCCGACTTGTAAATAATTCTATGGAGAGGAGTGTTAGCACTCCTCTCAAGTGAGTGCTAATAATAGCGGCGGATTTTGATTTTTCAAGTCCAAAAAAACTATTTATTTTCAATGACATCGAAATACAGCCCCGGTATCCTGTCAGGCCTGTCCTGCTTAGGTGTCATCCAGGAACCCCAAACATGCCCACTATCCTGATGGTTTACTGTACCTGCCCCGAGGATACGACCGCCGCGCAAATCGCCAGCATCCTGGTGGAGGAGCGACTGGCGGCCTGCGCGAACCGGATTCCGGCCATGTCCTCGACCTTTCGCTGGCAGGACAAGGTTCAGACTAATTCAGAGGTACAACTGATTCTGAAAACCACCGACCGGGTTTACCCTGCACTGGAAAAGCGGATTCTTGAACTCCACCCCTATGACCTGCCAGAGATCCTGGCGATCGAGGTTCAGGGAGGACTTCCCGGATATGTGGAGTGGATTGTTGACAGCGTCCGCCTACCCGGGGACGATTCGGCTTCCGGTTGAACGCAACTCGCACGCGCAAACGAATGAAGCTATGAAAATCAGACACTTGACAGTTTTTTTGTTCCTGCCTCTGTTATGGGCGGCAAGTACCGAGCCACTTCGGCCGGAACTGGCCTACCAATACAAGACCGAGGCGGATGCGCAGGAAATCCGGGTGCAGCTGGATATCGAGGATGGCTACTACCTGTATCGCAAGCGCTTCCGCTTCAACGCGATCACACCGGGACTGGCCCTTGGGGAACCTGTCTATCCTGCCGGCGACATGCATACCGACGAATTCTTCGGCGAGCAGGAAATCTACCGCGGCCAGCAAATCATACGCATCCCGTACACGGCGCCGGCCCAACTGCGGAGTGCCGAGCTTGGCATGCGCCTGCAAGGCTGCGCCGACATGGGTTTGTGCTACCCACCGCAGGACTGGACTTCCACCATCGCCCTGCCGGCCTCGCCGACCTCAGCTGGATCCCAGATTTCCGGTGGGTCCCAGGTCAAGACCACCTCCGCTACCCAGGCAGACGGCAACGGCAAAAGTATTTCGGACTGGCTCGCGGCGCCAACCGGTAACGGCGAACCCTTCCTGCCCCCGGACCAGGCTTTTCGTTCAAGTGTGCAGACAATTGATCAACAGACCCTGGCAGTCGTTTGGACCATCGCGCCTGGCTATTACCTGTACAAGGACAAGCTGAGCGTTGCTCCCGTGACCGGCGAGATACAGCTTGGATTCCCGGAATTGCCTGCCGGAGAACCCATGACCGACGAGTACTTCGGCGAAACCGAAGTGTATTTCGAACAGGTGGAAATCCGGCTGCCATTCGTGCGCAGTAATCCGGAACCGCTTGCCATCGAACTGGAGCTGGGATTCCAGGGCTGCGCGAAAGACGGTATTTGCTACCCACCGTCATCACGTCGCCAGGTTCTGGAAATACCTGACGCCACCCGGCTACCGCCCTCTGCCGTGACCGGTGACCAGCCCATGGTATCGGAACAGGATCGCCTGGCGAGCCTGATACGCGACGCAAATCTGTTCCTGGTCCTGGCCACGTTCTTCGGGCTGGGCCTGTTGCTGGCGTTCACCCCCTGTGTGCTGCCCATGGTGCCCATCCTCTCCGGGATCATCGTCGGCCAGGGCGAAAAAGTGACAACCCGCAGGGCCCTGTCCCTGTCCATTGCCTACGTTGCGGGCATGGCGCTGACCTATACCGTTGCAGGTGTCGCATTCGCCGCCATGGGCCAGCAAGCACAAACCGTGTTTCAACAGCCATGGATCATCGTATTGTTCAGCGGCTTGTTTGTGGCGCTGGCACTGTCGATGTTCGGGCTATATGAACTGCAGCTGCCTGCGTCCCTGCAAACCAGGTTGTCCATGGCCAGCAACCAGCGCAAGAGCGGCTCTTACCTGGGCACCATCGTCATGGGGGCGCTGTCAGCACTGATCGTTTCGGCCTGCGTGGCCCCGCCCCTGGTGGCAGCGCTGGCGGTAATCGGCCAGGTGGGTGATGTATTCCGGGGCGGTGCCGCACTTTTTGCCTTGAGCCTGGGTATGGGCGCGCCATTGATTGTATTCGGCGCTTCGGCGGGCAAGCTGTTGCCCAAGGCAGGCGCCTGGATGGAAGCAGTAAAGTCGTTCTTCGGCTTCCTGCTGCTGGGTGTGGCCCTGTGGATGCTTGACAGAGTGTTGCCCGCCTGGACCCTGATGCTGCTCTGGTCCGCCTTGTCACTAACCTTTGGCGCCTTCCTGCTGAGCCAGGCCAGGGACTCTGCAGGACGGGTCGTGCTCCGCGCCTTTGCCGTCGGGCTGGCGCTAGCCTTGCTGACCTGGGGCGTGTTGATGCTGGTCGGTCTTGCCGGCGGCAACACCGATCCCCTGCAGCCACTGAAGGGTCTGCGGCAGGGACCGGGCCAGGCGGGACAACAACAGGAAGTGCATTTCCAGCGCATCAAGACCGTGCAGGACTTGCAGCGGGAAGTGTCCCTGGCTTCCGCCCGGGGCCAGGCGGTGATGCTGGACTTCTATGCGGACTGGTGCGTCTCTTGCAAGGAGATGGAAAAATATACTTTTCCCGACCCGGCTGTAAAAACGCACCTTGATACCATGCTTCTGCTGCAGGCCGATGTCACGGCCAACGATGAGGCTGACCGCGCCTTGCTCAGGCATTTTGAAATTTTTGGACCACCGACGATCGCCATTTTTGGAACAGATGGCGTGGAACGCAAAAATTACCGGGTCGTGGGCTATATGCCCGCGGCAGAATTCTCCAAACATCTGGAAGCCGCCCTGGCGGGGCGCTAGCGACAATCTGTTATGCATAAAACTGTACTCATAATTTTGGCCTTCGCTGCCCTGATAGCGGGCGTGTTTACCTATTTCTACAGGACAGCCGAACTGACCGAGCCGGACACCAACCAGGTCACGCCGGCGGCAACAGACATGGGACCCGCACCAGGCGCCACCGCAATACGCAGGGCCGAGGTGAGGCCGGATTTCAGCCTGGCTGATACCACTGGCGCCATGCGCTCTATCAACGAGTGGGACGGCAAAGCCCTGGTGGTGAATTTTTGGGCCACCTGGTGTGCGCCATGCCGCCGCGAGATGCCCCTGCTGATGGAACTGGAATCAGAGCACTCCAGGGACGATATTCAAATACTCGGCGTGGCGGTGGACTTTCGCGATGATGTTCTGAGTTACCTGGCGGAGACCCCTGTCAACTATCCCGTTTTAATTGGTGAACAGGACGCCATAGACGCCGCCGAAGGATTCGGAGTCGAGTTCGTGGGCATGCCCTTCACCGCTTTTACCGACCACCATGGCAACGTTTTGCATGTGCAGATCGGGGAAATACATCGGCCCCAGGCTGAGCTGATATTTAAGGCGATTAACAACCTGCGTGCGGGCAATATCGACCTCGCCATGGCGCGCAGACTAATCGCCCACGGCATGGCCGGGGTTCCTGACCAGGGAACATAGGCGCCAATCGGGGCCCCCAACAAACTCATTCGCAATGGACAGCGAAGGCTTTGCGCCGGACCGCCTTGCCTGAGCTGCGCCGATGGCTATTGGCGTCATGCTCGGAAACCTGTGCATTACGGGAATCAAGTCGCCAAAATTACCTAGGTTTCGGCGCTCCCCGCCTCCTCGCCACCGCGGCGCTTGCGCCATGCGCCCAACAACACCGTGAGCAAGCCGAGCAGGATTTCGTCTGCAAATGGCACCAGGTCCGGCACGCCCAGATCCACCAGGAACACAACCAGGGTCAGTGCAAAAAGGTAGGGAAAACGCAGGCGCCCCGCGTAACCCAGCAGTCTTCCTAACAGGGGAACTCGCAATATACCCTCCTGACTCCTCTCAGTCGGCCAGCGCAGCGCGCACCTTTTCTGCGTGTTGCTGCAGCATTTCGGTATCCGCCATACCTCTGCCGTGGCCCTTCAGCGGCGTTCCGCTATAGCGCGGGATGATGTGAAAGTG
>JAPHSC010000103.1 GCA_026193125.1 Gammaproteobacteria bacterium | reverse complement strand
GAGGAGGATTACCGGGCCATCACGGGTGAGTGTGACGCGTTTGTTTCGGTCGGTATGCTGGAACATGTCGGCAAGACCCATTATGCGGAACTGGGAGCGGTAATAGACCGCTGTCTGGGCGAACGCGGGCGTGGTTTGCTGCATTCTATCGGGCGCGATCAGCCCAGACCGCTGAATGCCTGGATTGAGCAGCATATTTTCCCCGGCGCCTATCCACCCGCGCTGATGGAAATGCTCGAGATTATGGACCCTGGCGGGTTCTCGGTACTGGATGTGGAGAACCTGCGTCCGCATTACGCGCGCACCCTGGAACACTGGCTGAGCCGCTATGAGGCGTCTGCGGACCAGGTCAGGCAGATGTTTGATGAACCCTTCCTGCGCGCCTGGCGTTTCTACCTGGCCAGCTCGGTCGCCAGCTTCCGTGTCGGTTCGCTGCAATTGTTCCAGGTGATGTTCGCGCGTGCCGGGCTCAATGATGCGCCCTGGACCCGCGATCATCTTTATGGCCAGGGACTCTCCAACCTGCGTCATTGAGGGAGTTCTGCACCAAAGCGAATGGGGTGTCACGGGCGTGAGCAATTCTGCCTACAAGGAAAAGACCCGGCAGCTGGGCGATAGCCTGCGCGGCAGCCCCGGCCTTCGTCCAAGGCTGGCCAAGGACACGTCAAATCTCTTCCGCGAGCGGCAACAGGTGCCGGTGCGAGGCCTGGATGTGCGAGATTTTAACCAGGTGCTGGCGGTGGATAGCGCTGCGGGCCTGGTAGAGGTTGAGGGCATGACCCCGTACGTCGACCTGGTTGCGCACTGCCTGAAACATCAGCTCATGCCGGCAGTGGTTCCCCAGCTCAAGACCATCACCGTCGGTGGCGCGGTAGCCGGATGCGGCATTGAGTCCTCATCCTTCCGCTATGGCCTGGTGCACGAGACGGTGCAGGAAATGGAGATACTCCTGGGGGATGGCTCCACCGTCGTATGTACCGCGGATAACGAGCATCGTGATCTGTTCTTCGGTTTTCCAAACTCGTATGGAACTCTTGGGTACGCGCTCAGACTTGTCTTGCGGGCGGTGCCGGTAAAAAGCCATGTGAAACTGTCCTACAAGCGCTTCAACGAACCCGGTGCATATTTTTCTGCCCTGGCCGGAGAGTGCTCGCGGGACGACGTTGATTTTGTCGACGGTGTCATTTTTGGGCCCGACGAGATGGTGATCAGCCTGGGTCAATTTATCGATCACGCCCCGTATGTCAGCGATTACACGTACAAGAATATTTACTATCAATCACTGCGCGACAGAGCCGGGGACTACCTGACCACCGAAGACTATATCTGGCGCTGGGATACCGACTGGTTCTGGTGTTCGAAAAACCTGTATGCCCAGAATCCGTTGATACGACGCCTGTACGGCCGCAAGCGTCTCAATTCAGCCACCTACACCGGCATCATGCGCTGGAATGCGCGCTGGAAGTTGACCCGGCACCTCGACAGGCTGAGGGGCATCCACAGTGAATCGGTGATCCAGGATGTCGATATCCCCATCGAAAATGCCGAGGCTTTCCTGGCGTTCTATCAGGATGTAATTCGCTTCATGCCGGTATGGAATTGTCCGACACGCGCCTACAGCAAGAGCGCCGTTTTCAGTCTTTACCCGATGGACCCGAAGACCTTGTACCTGAACTTCGGCTTCTGGGACGTTATCCGCGGGAAAAAGAAGCTGCCACCGGGTTTCTATAACCGGCAGGTCGAGGCAAAGGTCCTGGAACTGGGTGGCATCAAGTCCTTGTACTCGGATTCGTATTTCGAACCCGGTGAGTTCTGGGACATCTATAACAAACCGGTCTACGACAGCCTGAAACAGCGCTACGATCCAGGTGGTGCGTTTGCCGATCTCTACGAAAAATGTGTGCTCAAACGCTAACATGTTAGCCATCGGCCGGGAATGGAGCGGTCCTGGCTTGCCGGGAGCAGATAGAAACCCGGAGGAGGGTAGCCCACGATGCACGCCATGCTTTTCCAGCGACCCGATGCGCCCCTGGTGTGGGCCGAGGTGCCCGATCCGCGGCCCGATGATCAACAGGTCCTGATACGTATCCATGCCTGCGGTGT
>JAPHSC010000082.1 GCA_026193125.1 Gammaproteobacteria bacterium | reverse complement strand
AGGGAGCTACTGGGTGAGGATTGCCCGATACATATCCATATCTCGGAGCAGCAGCGTGAAGTACAGGAAAGCATGATTCATCTCGGCGCGAGTCCCATCGACGCGCTGGCGGATGCGGTACAGCTCGATTGGCGCTGGAACCTGGTGCACGCCACCCATGCAACGGATCTTGAATTGAACAGGATTGCGCAGGCGGGTACCCGCGTCGTGATTTGCCCGCTGACGGAAGCTTACCTGGGCGACGGCATTTTCCCCGCCACCGACTTTGTCGCGCTGGGCGGCGAGTTGGCCATCGGTTCGGATTCGAACGTACGTATCGATGCCGTGGAAGAACTGCGAGTACTGGAATATTCCCAGCGTCTACAGCAACAGCTACGAGCCCGCCTGTCCACCAGGGACGGGCTGGGCGGTCACTTGTGGTCGCGCACGGCCGAGGCCGGTGCCAGGTCCCTGGCCATGAACGCGGGCAAACTGGTGGTGGGCGGCATGGCAGATCTGGTGGTGCTCAACGGCAAGGAACCGCCGCTACAGGGGCCACAAGGACAACGTGCGCTTGATGCGCTCATTACTGCAGGCAGTCGGGAGAACATAGCGGATGTGTATGTGGGAGGCCGCCTGCGGGTAAAGCGCGGTCAGCTGGAAGGACAGGAGCTGCTGGGCAGGCAATTTGCCAAGCTCGTCAGAGGACTGCTGAATGACTGATGTATACGACGACGTATTTACCCATCGCCCGCCCAAGGCCGACGAGATGCCGCTGGTAGTCAGCGTGCCCCACACAGGTGTGCTGATACCACCCGAGATGGCCGCAAGACTGGCCAGTGACGAGATGCGCAGCCTGCCCATGACCGACTGGCATCTGCATCACCTGTATGACTTCGTGCCTTCGCTGGGTGCAGATCTGCTGTGTGCCCAATACAGTCGCTTCGTGGTGGACCTGAACCGTCCGCCCACACCACGTGCCCTGTACCCGGGACGTTTCGAGACGGGTCTTGTCGCGCTGGAAACCTTCAAGGGCGAAGCCATCTGGAATGAGCCGCCGAATGAGACGGAAATCGCCGCGAGACGTGAGCGTTACCACCGGCCCTATCACGACAAGCTCAATGCCCTGCTGAAGGACAAGCTGGAACGCTTCGGTCAGGTGTGGCTGATCGATGCCCATTCCATTGCCTCCCATCCCACGCGTATGCACGATCGCCTGGACAAGCACATCTACCTGGGCAATCGTGATGGCCTGAGTTGCGAGGAAGGCTGGTTCGAATTCATGGTCAGCCAGTTCGAGAGCCGTGGCATGAGCGTGTCTCGTAACTATCCCTACAAGGGCGGTTACATCACTGATTACTACGGCGAGAACGCCGCTATCCAGGCCGTGCAGATCGAGATGAACCAGGAGCTGTACATGGATCAGGATGATCCGGCTTCAGGTACAACTCATTCAAACTTCGATGCGACACGACAGAAGTTGAAAGAGTTGTTTGCGGAAGTGTTGCAGCAAATACGCATAATAAAGCCGGGCGAATAACCCCAAGAATTGAAGTTGAATCGGGACCGGGCCGCAATGAATTGACCGGCCATGTAATCGTTACCAGAAAACCCGGTTCGACCCCATTGCTCGTTTTCCGACCCGAATTTTGAAACTCCCATCATGTATAGGTAGTTCACGATAATGACCGAGAATATAAAGCACATTCACAGCTATTACTCACCCAATGATTTGTATAACAAGATCATTGATGGGCTTAACAAACTTGATAAGGATCTGGCGAAGGTCACCCTGGATGATCTTCAGCCCGTGGATGAATTCCATATCCGCGGTGACACAGCAACCAAGGAACTGATCAAGCTCGCCGCATTTACACCGGATATGCATATCCTGGATGTGGGTTGCGGCATTGGTGGTTCTACGCGTCGTTTAGCGCATGAAACAGGTTGTCGTGTGACCGGCATCGACCTGAGCGATGAATATATTGATACCGCCGAGAGATTGACGCAGTTGCTCAGAATGCAGGAGCGGGTGGCGTTTCATGCGTGCAGCGCAATGGAATTACCCTATGCGGACGATT
>JAPHSC010000333.1 GCA_026193125.1 Gammaproteobacteria bacterium | reverse complement strand
CGCAGCCGGTCCGCCACCCTCGTCACTCGCTGTCTGCAACCCTTTTTCCACTCTACCCAGGTTTACAGTGCCGTCCTCGGCGACAAAGATATCCGCGTATGGCTGCTCCATGCGTACCTCTGAGACGGCAAAGGTCCTGGCATCGAGATCGAGCGAGACGCTCGACATGGCCAGGCGATTCCAGCTCCCCAGGCGTGAACCTCCGTCGGTTTCGGTAATCAGAAACTCTTCCACTGAGATATCGCCATTCAGAAGCAGCGTATCGTCGACACCACTGTGTACCTTTCCGGTCATAGCGAAGAGGCCCGAGTCGAGACTCACATCCGCCAGAGACTTCAGATATGGGTGCAGTAGCGCAAGGGAAATATTCTCAATCGCAAACTCAAGGCCCACCTCGAGCTGGGGTAGCACTGCTACCGAGCCGCTGGCGCCAATAGTTCCGCCGCCAGCCACCCGGCTGGAGAGTGTCGTTGGAAAACTTGCGCCGTCGGCATTGCTTATATCGGTGACGACAAGGTCCAGTTGCTCAACGCCAATATTCGCAGGCGGCTCCACACTGTCATCATTTAGAATAATCGCCATTCTGTTCAGCGCGAAACGATCAAGGGAAATGGCCCAGGGCAACTGATCTGCAGCGGACACCGACGCCTCAAGCTCTTCTGCATGCTCATTGACGGCAGAAGACTGAGGCAGAATATTCAGTTCGCCGGCGGTGCTTCGGTACAGGGTCACAGTGGCGTCGTCGATAGAGACAGATGCAAGCGATACCGACTGCTCTGGCCAACGCAGGGTACCACCGAATAATTTGAACGAAGGCACTTCCAGCACCTCGCGATCAGTTGTCGGATCGCCACCGCTTGCAAGCGCAAAGGTACGTACCAAGAGGTCCTGCAAGCTCAGCTCAAAGTTGTCTACATTGGCCTCAAGACTGCCGTCTGCCAGCGTATCCAGCGAGTAATCAAGTCCAATTTCCGCATTGCCCCGAAGAATATCGAACCCCGTTTCATGACGTAAGTAGGCCGACAATAACTCCACATGCGATCCGGTAATCGTGGCCCGGCCCGCCGAGCGTAGCGGAGCGAGCTGCAAGGTTCCGCTCCAGCCGAAGCTTCCACCGCTTTCAGTCTTGATAACAACGTCTTGTTGCGCATCACGCTGCGGCAGGGTATTCAAGTCTGTAACGGCAATATTGACCGGACCGAAGGCAGTCTCTAGCAACTCGGCCGGGACCTCGTCGTGCCAATGCGCGACGGCATTGTTGATGGAAAAATTCCGGATCAACAACCTGACCGGGGCGCCACTGACAAGTTCGCCACTCTCGCTTGAGGAAGTGTTTCCGGCATCAAGCAGAAATGCCAGGTTCAATTCCCCAGTCTTGGTGCGTGCAACAAAAATCTCCGGTTCATCGACCTGGAAAGTCCTGAACGTGAGGGCCCAGCGAAACAATGAACTTAGTTGGAAATTGACGAAAATTTGCCGAACGCGTACAAAAGGGCCGCCGCCAGGCTGGTCCATTTCGAGTCCATCGATCTGCAGACTCAGTACGAACGGATTGATCGCAATTTTCCCGATTCGAAGTTCGGCGCCATAGGCTTCACGCACGCTATCGACGGCCACTTTATTGAGCAGCCAGGGCGCGAGGAAGAAACCCAGCAAGGCGTACACTACGAGAACACCGGCGATGCCCATTGTCAGGCGCTTGCGACGACGCACAACGGTGATTAGTCTGGCAATTTTAGCGCTCGATTTAATGGCCAAGGTTCAAACACCCCCCTTGTCAGCCTTCACCCTGGGTAAACCCCAACTTGCCGCGGTCGTCACACACCAAGCAGCCAGCGCAAACCCGTTCAACCCAGATCCCAACCTTGTGTCTTAGCCCGACTCAGGCGTCCATCCACCGGGCCGTCACCTGGTCCAGGTCTGCCTGGGTATCGACCCCCTGTCCCGGCGGGCAGGATGCCAACGCGACCACAATGGTCATACCCATCTCCATTGCACGTAACTGCTCCAGCTTTTCTGTCAATTCCAGGGCTGATGGCTGCGCGTCAGCCAGCTGCAATAATGCACCCACGCGGTAGGCATACAGGCCAAGGTGGCGCCAGGCTCCGGCAAACGAAGTTTGCGATGCGAGTCCCGACGGTGCTGAGTCGCGCGGCCAGGGAATCGGCGCCCGGCTGAAATACATGGCACGCCCACTCGAATCCGTAACGACTTTCACCGCGTTGACATCCATAAACTCGTCCAGACTTGATACAGGCGTCGCAAGGGTCGCGATGTGAGCATCCGCCCGCTCCGCCAGTAAGGTCGCCACCTGGTTTGTCAGTTGCGCAGGCAGTCCGGGTTCGTCGCCCTGAACGTTGACTACCATCACCTCATTCGACCATCCCTTCTGCCGGGCCACCTCGGCTATTCGGTCAGTACCTGACTGGTGATTCGAGCGGGTCATGCATACGGCAGCCCCAAAGCCCTCGCAGACCTGTAAAATTCGCTCATCATCAGTGGCGACGACTACCTCGCTTGCGCCGCTCTCCACTGCCCTGCGGTAGACATGCTCGATCATCGTTCTCCCGGCAATCTCCAGCAGGGGCTTGCCCGGTAGCCTGGTTGACCCATAGCGGGCAGGGATGACAACCCGAAAGCTCACTTGTCCAGCTCTTCCAGTTTCATTTCCCGTGCCTCTTCCTCAAGCATCACCGGCACGCCATCCCGAACCGGAAATGCAAGCCGCTCGGCACGGCAGACTAATTCATGTGCAGATTCTCTATACTCCAGCGGGCCCTTGCACAGCGGGCAGGCCAGGATATCCAGTAATTTCTTGTCCATCAGTCGCTCCCGGGCAGATGTGTTAAAAGCTTGTCCAGCAATTTATTCAGGCGCGCCTGGTCCGGATCACTGAACCTGGCGGTCACCGGGACATACCAGGTGTTGGTCCCCGGATACTCGCTACATTTTACGGCATCTTTCTCGGTCATCAGAATCTCATGCTGGTCAGGAAACACCAGGTCGCTGGCCTTTATCATCGCATGGTCCCGCATCGGCCTGGGTAGAACGCCGATACCCTGTCGGCGCAAGCTGTCGAAGAATCGTTCCGGGTTACCTATCCCCGCCAGAGCATGCACTGTCTCTCCGGCAAAACTCTGTAGCGTACGCGGCGGAACATTAGCGTTCAGCGGCAGCACGCCCCCTGGCTCAAGGCTCATCACAGCGGCATCAGGCATGTTTTCTATGCCACCACCATTCGCGACCACCAGGTCCATCTGCGCGAGTCGCTGCACCGGCTCCCTCAGCGGCCCCGCAGGCAGGCAGGCACCGTTTCCCACGCCACGCCTGGCATCCAGGACCGCGATCTGGGCCTGGCGAGCGAGGCGATAGTGCTGCAAACCGTCATCACTGATGATGCACTGAACACCCATCGCAACCATTTTTCTGGCGGCGGCCACGCGGTCCCGGCCCACGCATACCGGCACATCGCTTCTTCGCGCAAGTAACAAAGGCTCATCGCCCACGTCCGCGGCCAGACTGTCGGGTTTAACCAGTCGTACATCGCCCTTCCCACCATACCCTCGCGAAACAATGCCTACCCGGATTCCCCGTTGTTTCAGCATCTGTGCGAGGAGCAGCACCAGGGGTGTCTTGCCACTACCACCGACCGTGATATTGCCAACCACCAGCACCGGAACTCCCGGAGACACAGTCTTGAGCAGTCCAACCTTATACGCCCAGCGACGCAGACCGGCCAGCAATCTGAAAACAGCCTCCAGTGGTCTCAGCCAGAGTATGGGTTTCGCTCCATACCAGCGGCCAAGCAACCATCGTTCACCGGGTCCCTGCTCCACCGGGCCTGCGCTCAACTGTCCCTGAACTGCATCTTGTAGAGGTTGGCGTAATACCCTCCCAAGTCCAGCAGCTCAGCGTGGGTACCCTTCTCGACTATTCTCCCATCGTGCATCACGACAATTGAATCAGCCCGCTCGACCGTAGACAGGCGGTGCGCAATGACCAGCGTAGTGCGGCCATGCATAAGCTGGTCAAGAGCATTCTGGATATGCCGCTCAGATTCGGTGTCCAGCGCCGAGGTCGCCTCATCAAGAATCAGGACCGGGGCATCCTTGAGTAAAGCGCGCGCGATAGCAATACGCTGGCGCTGCCCGCCGGAGAGCAACACTCCGCGATCACCCACTATGGTGTCCAGCCCCCTGGGCAATTCATCGACAAACTCCATGACGTGGGCAGCGCGCGCAGCTCTTTCAATTTCTTCCCTGGAGGTCTCGCTTTCACTGCCGTAGGCAATATTGTTTGCAATACTCTCATTGAACAGGGTGATGTCCTGGCTGACCAGGCTTATCTGCCTGCGCAGGTTCTGCAACTGGTAATGATCAATCGCCTCACCATCCAGCAAAATTTCTCCAGCGGTCGGATCGTAAAACCTGGGAAGCAATGCTACCAGGGTGGATTTTCCGCTACCGGATTTACCCACAATGGCACAGGTTTGGCCGGCCGGGATTTCCAGATTGATGCCGTGCAGTACGGCTCCCTTTTCGCTCGTGTATTGAAATGACAGGCTTTTAAATTCTATGTCACCATTGACCCGCTCGACCTCAAGGGTGCCGGTGTCAATCTCCGGCGCCTCATCCAGTACTTCGAATACGCTGGATCCGGCAGCAATGCCACGCTGCAGACTTGCGTTGATATTCGTGAGCCGTTTCATGGGTGCCATAAGCAGCAACATGGCGCTGAGAAACGAACCGAAGTCCCCCACATCGACTGCCATGGACTCATGCGTTGCGACCAGGATGATGCCAGCCATACCCGCTGCCATAATGGCCTGTACCACCGGCACACTGCCTGCATTCACCTTGGCCATGCGCATATGCAGCTTGCGGTTAGTCTCATTAACCACCTCAAACTGCGCTTCTTCATGCTTCTGGCCGTTGAACACCTTGACCACCCGGTGACCACCAATAACCTCTTCGGCCACCCTGGTCACGTCACCCATGGAATACTGTATACGCGCACTGTAACGACGGAATACCTTGCTAAGAAACGCAACCATGCCGCCTATCATCGGACCCACAAACAACATGAACAGGGCCAGGCGCCAGTTCATGTAAATCATCAGTCCTGCAAGAAAAATTGCTGACAGCGTATCCCTGATTACCACGGTCACCACGTTGGTGGTTGCCTCCGCAACCTGCTCCACATTATAGGTAAGCCGTGACAGCAAGTGTCCCGCGCTGCTTGTATCAAAATACGCAGTCGGCAACACCAGGTAGTGTCTGAATATATCCATGCGCAGTAACTTGATTACCTGACGGCCAATCCAGGTCATACCGTATGACGAAACAAACCCGGCCACTCCGCGAGCCAGGAATATTACAACGATTATTAACGGCAGGGTCTTGATGGTCTCGGGATCGCGATTAACAAAGCCATCGTTGAGCAGAGGTTTTACCATGTAGGCAAAACCAGCTTCGCTTAGCGCATACACAGCCATTGCAAGAACCGAAGCCAGGAACGTCGGCCAATAGGGGATCGCATAGGCGACCAGGCGTTTATAGACCAGCGCCGGTCGCATGACCTGTTCGTTCAACGGGAATCCTCCGGGGTAGCTACTGCCGCAATGCTCAGGCGTCTGAAGCCCATACGTCCGAGTACATCCATGGCGGTTACCACCGACTGATGACTCGCCTTGCCATCCGCACGCAGCAATACCTGGATATCTCTTTCATCACCGACGGTCAACGTGATGGCTGCACGCAGGGTATCCGGCCGATTATTCACCAGTTCACGGTCGTTCACTCGCAACTCACCATTGGCAGCCACGGTAATCACCAAGGGCTCCTCTGCCTGACTCACCGCCGCCTGTTCACTTGCTTCCGGCAAGTCCACCTTGAGCACGGCTTCCTTGACAAAAGAAGTCGACACCATGAAGAACACCAGCAGCAAAAGGACTACGTCGATCAGAGAGGTCAGATTGACATCTGGCTCCTCCCTGCGCTGTCCCTGCAGATTCAAGCTTCATACCTCCCGGCCTCGTGCTCGTCGCGAATGCGGTCGACCAGCTTGATGGCTTCCTTTTCCATCTGCACCACCAGAGAGTCGATGCGGCTGCGCAGGTAGCGATAACCAATCAGTGCCGGTATCGCCACCGTAAGGCCTGCGGCCGTGGTGATGAGCGCCTCGGAAATCCCCCCTGCAAGTACGGTGGGGTCACCTACGCCGTGAGTGGTAATTGCGGCAAAGACCTTGATCATTCCAACCACGGTTCCCAGCAAGCCCAACAGTGGCGAGATCGCAGCTATGGTTCCGAGGGTGTTGATAAACCGTTCCAGCTCATGCACCACATGTCTGCCGGTGTCCTGCACGCGCTCCTTGATGGTATCCAGATCCCGCTGCCGGTTAGCCAGCGCTGCTGCCAGCACTTCACCCAGGGCCGAGCTGTCACGCAGGGTCTCGATATGCGCATCATTGAGCTCATTCCTTGCGACCCAGTCCCACACCTTTGCCGACAGATTTTGTGGTAGTACCCGCTTTTCCTGCAGACTCCATAGCCGCTCAAGAATGATTGCCGCCGCAAGCACCGAGCAAGCCAACAGGGGCAACATCAACCATCCGCCGGACCTGATAATTTCGAACATGTGTCTCGCACATCTCTAATAGGAAAACTGCTCGAATCATACTGTACATCGCTCCCGCTAGAAACCAGCCCGGCCCGCCAAATGCGTTTACTGCCTGGGCGCTGCAGACTGAGATGGCCCTGGCCCGGTGCGGAAAAGCTGATGGTTACAGCACCGGTCTGCCCGGTGGTCAATGTGCCGGCTCCGACGCTGCGCCAGCGGTTCTTGACCGACTTTAAGGGAAAGCCCCAGCGATTACCGTGCCCGGCGGCAAATACCACCCATACTGGTGAGGTAGCTTTCACCAGGGCAGCAGACGATGAAGTTCCGCTGCCGTGATGAGGTGCAACCACCACATCCACTTCCAGGCAGGACTGACGTTCAACTATTCTCTGTTCTGCTGCCTTCGGAATATCACCGGTAAGCAGCGCACTTCCCCGCGCGCTGCGCACCAGCAGGACGCAGGAGGCCTGGTTACCCCGCAAAGCCGAATTTCTGCCTGGATGCAAAATTTCAAAGCTCACGCCATCCCATGACCACTGGTCACCCGCCGCGCAAGGCGATGCGCCTGGCATCGGTTCACCGGACAACTGCCAGGCGGGGTGCATCACTCGGCTCACATCCTCTCGGCCACCACTGTGGTCCAGGTCGTTATGGCTGCTAATAAGCCCGTCAATACCCTGAACTCCCTGGTGCCGCAAATACGGAATCAGGGTGAAGCTGGCCGCACTACTGCCTGAATATGCCGGCCCGGTGTCATACACCAAAAGATGTTCGGCAGTTCGTACAACGGTGGCAAGACCCTGCCCCACATCCAGCACCGTCAATTCAAATTCGCCCTGTTCCAGGGCGGAGTCGGCTGGAAACAACAAGGGTAACCAGCAAACCAGCACCAGGCGCCGTCCCGGAATACCCGCCGGTGCCAAAAACAGCAGCGAACCCAGGGCGGCAAGGCATAATACGAGTCCGCTCGGGTGCGAAAGCCTCCATGCCCCAACCACTGCCAGGTGTTCGAGTCCCTGCCAGAGTAGCAACAGGTGACCGGCCTGGAAACTTACCAGCCATTCTGCAACCCCGGGCCAGATGGCCAGGCAACTCACTCCAAGCAATAAGGGCGGCAAAATCGCTGTTCCAAACCAGGGAACCAGCAGCAGGTTGACCAGGGGCGCGAGCAGGGAAACTTGCCCATATTCAAAGGCAAGCACTGGCGCCAGACCAACTGAAATTGCCAACTGCACTCGGCCCCACTCAAGCAGGCGTCGGCTTTCCGGTACGCGATGCCCGCGCATGACCAGGCCAATACAGGCCACCGCGCCAAACGACAACCACAGGTCCAGGCCCAGCACCGCCAGGGGATCCAGGACACACACTGTTGCCAGGGCAAGGCACCAGGCCTGCCATGCCCCCAAAGGAAGACGAAAAATCTTGTACGCGGCAAACAGACCCAGCATTAGCAAAGCCCGCCGCGTAGGCAGCGCCAGGCCGGCCAGACAGGCATAAAACAGGCCTGCCGCCAGGCACAGTCCCCAGGCCAGCAGTTCTGCGGATCGACTGGCGCCAGGCCATACCAGGCCCGCCGCAAAGCGCACAAACCAAAAGATCACGCCGGAGACAAGGCCGATATGCAAGCCCGAGATAGCCAGCAAATGGGCGGTACCGGTAATTGCCAGGATCTCTCTTTGGTCTGTGCTCAGACCACGCTTATGCCCCAGGACCAGAGCCAGGACCAGCTCCCTTTGAATTCCGGCGGGCACCAGGGACACCAGAGTGCGGGCTATCGCATCGCGCCTGGCCAACAGCCAGCCCGCAACATTGGCAGGCCTGTCATGCAGTTTTCGCCCAGCCCTCACGTAGCCGGTCGCGCCAATTCCCTGGCGAAACAACCACCGCTCGTAGTCGAAGCCACCAGGGTTGGAGTACCCCCTTGGTGAACGCAGCTTGGCGTCCAGACTCCAGGTCTCGCCAGCCCTTGGCAGTTCTGCATTGTGGTACCAGCTAAGCTGGATACGGGATGGAATGCCCTGGGCTGGTTCCTCAGGCGCAAACATGAACCTTATCCTGCCTGGCTCCTCGCTCACCAAGGAATCGACGCGCCCAACCAGCTGCGCCAGGCTACCGTCCCGGTTTGCCGGCAGACGGTCTGCGAGCACCAACTGAACCTGGTGGGCGGCAAGAAAAAAGCCGACGCAAGCCGATGCCGTGACACGCAGCCTACGGAACCTGGCTGCCATCAACGCCAGGCCCAATCCGGCCAGCATGGGCCCATCCGGCGCTTGCCGCATAGCCAGGCAGATCCCCGTTCCCGCGACCAGCGCCAGGGAAACCAACCAGGCCTCTCCGCCGCCCAGCAACACGACGATTGCGCGAGAAAAATGTAGCAAGAGGGTCGAATACCTGCGGCGGCGGGACGCCTTTCGTGTAACATTTACGGAGCGCCGCAGTCTGTTGACGGAGGCGCGGTTTAGCCAACGATAACGCCGGCACTGGCCGGGAACAGCGCCCTTTTAGACCAGGATCAACCAGAAATGCCAAAACGGCTTTTCAAACGACTACAGAAACGCCTGCCCGACAAGGGCGCGCTAAGCACCGAGTGGTACCTGCGTCCTTTCAACGTCATGATGCACGACCCTGCGCTCTGGTCAGTTCACAGACGTGGCGTCACCAAGGCGGTCGCTATCGGACTGTTCTTCGCCATGCTTCCGATCGTTGGGCAGATGGTTCTGGCCGCCCTGCTGGCCTTGTGGGTGAGGGTAAACCTGCCGGTAGCAGTCGCGGCAACGTGGATCAGCAATCCTGTGACCTTTGTCCCCATCTACTATCCGGCGTACAAGCTCGGCGCCGTCATCCTCGGCGTTCCCCACCACGAACCCCAGAATGTCCCCATATCCATGGATTGGCTGCTCAGTGAACTTGCCACGGCCTGGAAGCCGCTGTTTCTCGGCTGCGGAATTTTTGCGGTGGTGGTACCGGCTGCCGGGTTTCTGATATTGAATCTTGCCTGGCGCTACACGTCCCTGTATCGCTTTAAACACCGCCGGCGTCGGGCCCAGTTCTAGCGACCTCGGGATATACACGCAAACCCGCAATTGCGGCCAAAAGACCCCGCTGCGGTGATGGGCTTTTTGCAGTCCCAAGCAGGTACACCGGTCCTCGTGGTCGCGAGTCTTCTCGCGCAAGCGACTTCATCCCTAACATGCCCTGGGCTTTTGCAGGCGTCAGGAACTAGTTTTCCGTCTGTAAATTTCCACCCTGCAAGCGCAAGATGCGCGACATCCGCGCCGCAATATCCAGGTCATGCGTCACCACCACCAGGCTGGTACCCGTGTCCTGGTTAAGCTCCAGCATCAGGTCGAAAACCATTTTCCCGGTTTCACCATCCAGGTTGCCTGTGGGTTCATCCGCCAGCACCACCGCGGGCCGGGTTATCAGGGCCCTGGCCACCGCCGCACGCTGGCGCTCTCCCCCGGACAGCTGGCCGGGCTTATGACCCAGGCGTTCACCCAGGCCGACACGCTCCAGCAGTTCCCGCGCCCTGTCCCGGGCCTGGTGCAACGGCATGCGCCGGATCAATAGCGGCATGGCGACATTTTCGAGAGCCGTAAATTCAGGCAGCAAATGATGGAACTGGTAGACAAAACCAATGGCCTGGTTGCGCAAATCCCCGCGTTGGCTGTTGCTAAGACCACTCATGTCCTTGCCGCTCACGAGCACTTTGCCCTCACTCGGGGTGTCCAGGCCACCCAGCAACTGCAGCAGCGTGGTCTTACCCGAACCGGAGGCACCGATGATCGCGACGCGCTCGCCACGATTTACCTGCAACTCAAGGTTACTCAGCACGTGCAAGACCTTCCCGCCTTCCTCAAAGTTCTTGCACAGGCCCTCTGCCCGAAGCACCGGAGCATCCTGTGCTGTATTCGCCAACTCAGTCATATCGCAAGGCCTCGGCCGGTTGTGTGCGTGCCGCCTTCCAGGCGGGATAGATTGTGGACAAGAGGCTGATCCCGAGGGCGAACAGGCAAATCTGCCCCACCTCGCCCCAGTTCACCCTGGCCGGCAGATCAGAGATGAAATACACATCTGCCGCCAACAAGTCGATGCCAAGTACCGATTCCAGACCACTGACCAGTTGTTCCAGGTTAAACGCCACCAATACACCAAGAATCATACCGCCCAGGGTGCCGACCAAACCGACCACCAGTCCCTGGATCATGAATACTGCAAGTATGCTTCGGGGCGCGGCGCCCAGGGTTCTGAAAATCGCGATATCCGCCTGTTTGTCCTGCACTACCATCACCAGTGTGGAAACGATATTGAATGCCGCCACCGCCACGATCAGCAACAAGATAACGAACATGATGCGCTTGGTCACCTGGATGGAGCGGAAGAAATTCCTGTGCTCCCGGGTCCAGTCACTCACATAGAAGCTGCCGCCGAGACTGCGGGCCACGTCCCTCACCACCTGCGGCGCGAGAAACATGTCCTCAAGTTTCAGTCGCAGGCCGGTGACGCCCTCGCCGGTGCGGTACAGGCGCCCCGCATCAGCCATGTGGATATAAGCGACGTGACGATCGTATTCATACATACCAATTTCAAAAATGCCGCTGACCGTAAAGCGGCGCATCCTTGGCATCAGTCCGGCAGGAGTCACCTGCCCCTGGGCAATAACCAGGATTACTGTGTCTCCGACCTGCGCGCGCAGGTGCTCGGCCAGTGCCGACCCGAGAACGATGCTGTAGTCGCCCTCCACCAGCTGATCCAAGCGCCCCTTTTGCATGGCGTCGCCCACTTTGGCCACCGCCTGCTCCATCACCGGATCAATCCCCTGAACCATGGCGCCGCTGACGGCATCGCCGTTCACCAGCATGCCCTCTCCCGAGAGAAAAGGGGCTGCCTCAAGCACTCGGGGATCCGCCAGGGCCTGGCTGCGGGCTTCTTGCCAAGCTGCCAGGCGGCCGTCCAGACCCGTGACCGTGGCGTGGGCAGTCATGGCCAGAATGCGTTCACGAAGTTCCGCTTCAAATCCGTTCATGACCGACAGGACCACGATCAGCACTGCCACACCCAGGCCAATACCAGCCATGGAAACACCGGAAATGAAGGATACAAACCGACTGACGCCACGCGATCGCACGTAGCGCAATCCCACCAGCCATTCATACCAATGCGAACTCATGCCTTTCATTCGTAGCGTAACGCCTCTGCCGGCTCGACCGCCGCGGCGCGCCGGGCAGGGTAAATCGTTGCCAAAAGCGTCAGCAGCAGAGCCGCACCACCTATCCACAACACGTCTGCACTGCGCAGATCCGAGGGCAGTTCAGTAATGTAGTAAACGCTTGAGGGAAATATCTCGAATCCGAACAGCGATTCAACCGCCGGCACCACTGTATTCAGGTTGCTGGCAAGAGCCACGCCCAGGCCAACACCCAGCAAGGTACCGGCCCAACCCAGCACGGAACCCTGGAACATGAATGTCTTCACGACCCCCGCCGGACTCAAGCCTACCGTGCGCAAAATAGCGATATCTGTCTTCTTCTCGCTTACCAGCATCACCAGCGAGCTGACGATATTAAAGGCCGCCACTGCAACCACCAGCATGAGAATCAATGACATCATGGTTTTCTCTATCGCGATAGCCCTGAAGTAGCTTGCGTTCTCAATGCTCCAGTCGCGCGCCTGCAGGGACTCATCACCCAGAGAGCTGACCCACTTGGATGCCAAACCAGGGGCCTGGAATATGTCCTGGTACTCCAGGCGAATACCGGTCACTGCCTGGCCGAGTCCTGCCATGGTCCTGGCATCATCCAGGTGGACCAGAGCCAGGGTTGAGTCCTGTTCCTGCAATCCCACCTCGAAAATACCACTGACAACATAGCGCGCCATGCGTGGTGTTACTGAACCAGAACGTGCATCCCCCTCCGGGACCATCAGGGTCACCGCATCCCCCAGGCTGAGGCCCAGGATCATTGCCAGGGCCCGCCCAACAATGATCCTGCGCTTGCCGGCCTGGAGACTGGCCAAGTCACCCTGCAACATGTGCTGATCAACCCTGGACACGCCGGGTTCGAGCTCCGGCTCAATGCCGCGAATACGAGCCGGTGCAAGCTCATTGCCCCTGCTCAACATGCCCTCCAGGGCCACGTAGGGTGCGGCCGCAACCACCGATGGCGCTTGCCGTGCCTGCGCGAGAAGGTCCTCCCAATTTTCCAGCCCGCCCCGTTTCGCGCTGACCGAGGCATGGGAGGTCATGCTCAGCAAGCGCTCACGCAACTCACCTTCAAAGCCGTTCATCACCGACAGCACAACGATCAATGCGGCAACCCCAAGCGCAATACCCAATAGGGACGCCAGGCTGATGAAGGACACGAAGTGATTTTTGCGGCGCGCCCGTAGGTAACGCAAGCCCACAAAAACTTCCAGGGGATAAAACATGGAACTCCCGCGCTGAAGGAACACCCGCGTGCTGCGCGGGCCAGAGGCCGGGGATTATCCCACAGGCGACCAGATGATTCCGCCTTTAACGCAGAGCCTGCTTCAGCCTTCGCCTCGGCAGCGCGATAACTTTGAGCCTGGGCCAATGAATCGAACCCGGGCTCGGGCTACGGGAAGGATCGATTGGAGCTGAAAACAGTGCGCTGTCACCCCCATCGCGCATTCATGGGCACTATGCCCGCCCAAAACCTCATAGGAGCCATGGCCGAGGCGGCATTTACCCTGTCCCAAGCAACATTTGCAGGAAGACGCCGATAGACCTCGTCGGTCACCTGATCAAGAAGGCGCGCGGTTCAAAAAACGTGACTTCAGTCACATTGCCAGGCTTGTGTCTTGACCTGGATCAGCCAGTCATTGTACCAACTAGCTGATGCACTGAGAGCCCGGCCCCCGGTTCATCCCGTAATCACTATTAATGTGAAAGCGCCCCGGTGTTATAGTTTTCCCGCCACATACTGGAGATGATGCCCAATGAAGATCAAACATGTTTTGACCGCTGCGCTATTCGGTCTGGGTCTGGCTGCCAGTGCGGGTGCCGACACCTTGCTGATAGACATAATCTCGCAAGACAATGCGAATGAGGTCAGCAGGCCGGCAGGCGGGTTGGACATGAGCCAGGTTGAGGCAAACTTTGGCCCCCCCACGATCAAGCATGCAGCCGTTGGAGACCCACCCATAAGCCGCTGGGAATATGCGGATTTCGTGGTGTATTTCGAAGGGCAGACCGTGCTCCACAGTGTGCGCAAGCATCAGCCTTAATCAGATCAGAGCCGTATTCACCTGTATTGATATTGCGGGAAGGTCACCGTCCCCATAGACGCCGGCTGTGCGATAATTGTGCTT
>JAPHSC010000193.1 GCA_026193125.1 Gammaproteobacteria bacterium | reverse complement strand
TTCCGGTCCCAGGTCGATAACCCAGTCCGCCGTCTTGATGACATCCAGGTTGTGCTCGATGATCACGATGGTATTGCCCTGGTCACGGAGTCGCTGCAGCACCTCCATCAGGTGGGCAATGTCATGAAAATGCAGACCTGTCGTGGGCTCATCGAGCAGGTACAGGGTGCGCCCGGTGGCCCGTTTGGACAGTTCCTTGGCCAACTTCACGCGTTGGGCCTCGCCGCCCGACAGGGTGGTGGCGTTCTGACCAAGCCGGATATAGGTCAGACCCACATCCATCAGAGTCTGTAATTTGCGCGCCACCAGGGGCACGTTCTTGAAGTATTCAAGGCCGTCCTCGACGGTAAGTTCGAGTACTTCATGGATGTTTTTACCCTTGAAGCGAATATCCAGAGTTTCCCTGTTGTAACGCTGGCCGCGACAAACGTCACAGGGTACGTAGACGTCGGGCAGGAAATGCATTTCCACTTTAATGACGCCATCGCCCTGGCATGCCTCACAGCGGCCGCCCTTGACGTTAAAACTGAAGCGCCCGGACTTGTACCCGCGGGAGCGCGCCTCCTGGGTACCGGCAAACAAGTCGCGTATGGGTGTGAAAACACCGGTGTAGGTGGCGGGATTTGAGCGGGGCGTCCTGCCGATGGGGCTCTGGCTGATATCGATAATCCTGTCGAACTGCTCGAGACCCTCCACCCCGTCGCAGGGCGCCGGGCGTGCTGCGGCGTCATTGATGGCGCGGGCAGCCTCGGCGTATAGCGTATCGTTAATCAGGGTGGATTTTCCCGAACCCGAGACGCCGGTGACGCAGGTCATCAAACCCACTGGAATTTCCACCGTGAGGTTTTTCAGATTATTGCCGCGCGCATTCACGATGCGCAGATTCCTGTTCGGGTCGGCGGCAGTACGCAGAGGTGGAACCGGGATTGCCAGTCTTCCTGACAGGTACTTGCCGGTAAGCGAATCGGGATGATCCTTGACTTGCTGGGGCGTTCCCTGGGCGACGATTTCGCCGCCGTGAACACCGGCTCCCGGGCCCAGGTCCAGCACATGATCCGCAGCCTCTATGGCCTCCTCGTCATGTTCTACCACGATCACCGTGTTGCCCAGGTCACGCAGGTGAAACAGCGTTTCCAGCAGTCTGCGATTATCCCGTTGGTGCAGACCTATGGAAGGCTCGTCCAGAATGTACATCACCCCGACCAGTCCCGACCCGATCTGGCTGGCCAGCCTGATTCGCTGGGCCTCGCCCCCGGAAAGGGTTTCTGCGCTGCGATTCAGGGTCAGGTATTCAAGCCCCACGTCGACCAGGAACTTCAGCCTGCTGGCGAGTTCGCCGCGAATCTTGTCGGCGACTTCGCCGCGCCAGCCCGGCAGGTCCAGATGCTGGAACATGTTCAGGGCCCGGCCGATTGACATGTTGGTGACCTGCGGCAGGGTCTGCTCGTCTATGAATACATTCATCGCAGCCCGGTTCAGCCGGTGGCCACCGCATTGCGTGCACGGTTGGGTGCTCAGGTACTTGGCCAGTTCATCGCGCACCATGCTGGATTCGGTTTCCCGGTAACGCCGCTCCATATTGGGGATGATCCCCTCGAAGCTCTTGGTGTACTTGGAGGTTTCCCCGCGCGTGTCCTGGTACTCGAAGCGGATCCGTTGCTTGCCGCTACCGTAGAGTATGACCTGCTGCACCTTGGCAGGCAGGTCCTGGTAGGGGGTTTCTATGTCAAAGGCATAGTGAGCCGAGAGCGCTTGTATCAACTGGAAATAGTAGTTATTGCGCCTGTCCCAGCCGCGTATTGCGCCACCGGCCAGGCTCAGGTGCGGGTGGGTTGCGACCCGGTCCGGATCAAAAAACTGTTGGCTGCCCAGACCGTCGCACAGTTCGCAAGCACCGGCGGGGTTATTGAAGGAGAACAGCCGGGGCTCCAGTTCTACCAGGGAGTAGCCACACTGGCGGCAGGCGAAGCGGTCCGAAAACACCAGGTGCTCGCGCTCCGGTTCATCCATGAATGCAACGTGCGCCACGCCGTCTGCCAACTTCAGGGCGGTTTCAAAAGATTCTGCCAGGCGCAGGTCCGCGTCGGCCCTCACCTTCAGTCTGTCCACCACCACCTCGATGGTGTGGCGCTTGCGCAAGTCCAGTTCCGGGGGCTCGTCCAGTTCGAGCAATTCACCATCGACCCTTGCCCTGATGAACCCCTGGGCGCGCAGCTCCAGGAAGATACGGTTATGCTCGCCCTTGCGGTCATTCACGACCGGCGCCAGCAGCATGACCCTGGTGCCCTCGGGCAAGGCTATCACCTGGTCCACCATCTGGCTGACCGTTTGCGCTTGCAGGTCAGTCTTGTGATCCGGGCAACGGGGAATACCCGCCCGCGCGAACAGCAGACGCAGATAGTCGTATATTTCAGTCACCGTGCCGACGGTGGAGCGCGGATTGTGAGAGGTGCTCTTCTGCTCGATGGAAATGGCGGGTGAAAGACCTTCGATGTGGTCAAGGTCCGGTTTTTCCATCACGGAAAGGAATTGCCGGGCGTAGGAGGAGAGCGATTCCACGTAACGTCTTTGCCCCTCCGCATAAATGGTGTCAAAAGCCAGTGATGACTTGCCGGAGCCAGACAGGCCGGTGATTACGATCAATTTGTCTCTGGGGAGCTCTACATCCACATTCTTGAGATTGTGAGTGCGCGCACCGCGTATAAGAATCCGTTCCATCACTTCGCCGATGTTTGAGTCAACCTGCTAATATACGCCGTTTCCAAAGCGACGGGCAAAGGATAGGGACACGTGAGACGGAAGACTGGCACTGGCGTTGCCATGACGGGAGAGGAGCGCAGCTCGGTAGCGGTGCTGGCGGGCATCTATGCGGTGCGTATGCTGGGGCTATTCATGTTGCTGCCGGTGCTGGCGCTGTTTGCGAGTGACCTCAAGGGCGCAACCCCGACCCTCTCGGGTTTGGCAGTGGGCGCCTATGGCGTGACCCAGGCCGGCCTGCAGATTCCGTTTGGTCTGCTTTCTGACCGTTTTGGACGAATCCCGGTCATCGCAACCGGGCTGCTGATTTTTATCGCTGGCAGCATCGTGGCGGCGTTCTCAACCGATATCTGGACCCTGATTATGGGTCGCGTGCTGCAGGGCGCTGGCGCCATTTCCGCTGCCGTGACAGCGCTGCTCGCGGACCGTACCCGGATTGAGGTCCGCACCCGCGCCATGGCCATTATCGGTATCAGCATTGGCACCACATTTATGCTCTCGATGATTATCGGGCCTGCACTGGCCGGCGTGGCCGGAGTCTCTAGCCTGTTTTGGCTCTCCGCCGCCCTTGGTGGCGGCGCGCTGGTGTTGCTGTTGGTAGTGCTGCCATCAGACTCGAAAAGCGAAATTCCGGTTCCCAGGGAAAAGCCGCGTTTTCTGGATACCTTGCGCGATGGCGAGTTGCTGCGCCTGTATATAGGTGTGTTTCTTTTACACGCGGTGGTCACAGCGCTGTTTGTGGCCGTGCCCTTTGCCTTGAGGGATGTGGCAGGCATGCTTGCCGCGGAGCATTGGAAAATCTATCTTCCGGTAATCCTGGTCTCCCTGGCCGGCACGGTACCCCTGATAATCCTGTCAGAACGTCAGGCGGATGGGCGCCAGAGTGTACTGATAGGGATCAGCATTTTGCTGCTCGGCCAGGTTCTCATGGGTTGGCAGCATGGCAGCATTTCCAGTATCGCCTTCGCCCTGGTGATATTTTTCGCCGGATTCAATTTCCTTGAAGCGAGGCTGCCTGCCTGGCTATCCCAGCTGGCTACGCCGGAACGCCGCGGCGCCGCGCTGGGAATATTTGCCAGTTGTCAGTTCATGGGAGCATTTGTGGGCGGAACCATGGGCGGCTGGTTGCGCGGCAACTGGGGCATTGGAGGTGTATTTACGGCCACGTCCATCCTGGCGGCGGTATGGCTGTTGCTTGCCCTCGCTGGCAAAAAGGACATTCCGGGGCAAAAGGCCGGGAATGCAGGGTGAGATTTTTATTGGCTCGTCATACAATTGACAACCTTTCCAGATCGGGGGCTACCCCGATAAATCAGACAACGTGATGGTGCAGATATGGCTCGAGGCGTAAACAAGGTTATTTTGGTGGGCAACCTGGGTGCGGACCCGGAGACTCGTTACATGCCCAGCGGTTCTGCGGTAACCAATATTCGCATCGCTACTTCCGAGAGCTGGAAAGACAAAACCTCCGGCGAGCAGCAGGAACGTACCGAGTGGCATAACGTGGTGTTCTTTGGCCGCCTGGCCGAGATTGCTGCGGAGTACCTGCGCAAAGGTTCACAGGTCTATGTAGAGGGCAGCCTGCGTACGCGCAAGTGGGAAGGTAAGGATGGAGTCGAGCGTTACACCACCGAGACCGTTGCCAGTGAAATGCAAATGCTGGGCGGACGTTCGGGTGGCGGGTCGGGTCCTGCCAGCGCACCGTCGCAGCCATCCCAGCGCAGCAGCGCGCCGGCAAACGATAAGGGACCGGTGGATGACTTTGACGACGATATCCCATTCTAGGCGGTGTATCAGCCCGGGGAATCCGGCAATTATATACGCTTGAATGCGGCGCGCCTGTCCCGGGCGCGCCGTTTGCTTTTCAGCTGGAGCGGGCCACGGGCGTGTCGCCATGAGGCCCTTGCACCTGGGTGCTTGTGCACCTGACTCATTCCCGGGGTAGTTGATGCGCTGTCCTGGAGCAGTGCGCAGCTGACCGGAAAGCATAGTAATTCGCGGAAAAAACAGCTAATTTAATGGTTCTGAAATCAATGAATAAGGGAATGAGCGGAAAGCTCTTTATCAAGACCTTCGGTTGCCAAATGAACGAGTATGACTCGTCCAAGATGGCAGACGTTCTTGCAAAGTCGCATGGACTGACGGTAACGCTGGATCCGTCAGAGGCTGACGTGTTGCTGGTGAACACCTGTTCAGTGCGGGAGAAGGCGCAGGAAAAGGTTTTTTCCCTGCTTGGAACCTGGCGGCCGTTGAAGGACCTGCGACCGGGAGTCATTATCGGGGTCGGAGGTTGCGTGGCCAGTCAGGAGGGTGAAGCGATCACCCGTCGTGCGCCCTACGTAGACCTGGTTTTTGGTCCCCAGACCCTGCACCGGATTCCCGAGATGCTGGACAGGGCGCGCGCTGCCGGCCGTTCCCAGGTGGACATCAGTTTTCCGGAAATAGAAAAGTTCGATCGTTTGCCCGATCCGCGTGCGGAAGGCGCCACGGCCTTTGTTTCGATCATGGAGGGCTGCAGCAAATACTGTACTTTCTGTGTGGTGCCGTACACCCGCGGTGAGGAGGTCAGCCGGCCCTTTGATGACGTGATTACCGAAGTGGTGAAACTCGCCGAGCAGGGAGTCAGGGAAATCACCCTGCTGGGACAGAACGTGAATGCTTTTCGCGGCGAGATGCATGATGGTACCCAGGCCGACCTGGCGACCCTGATCCATTACGTGGCCGAGGTGGATGGGGTGGAACGCATCCGCTTCACAACTTCTCACCCGGTAGAATTTACCGACAGTCTCATCGAGGCGTATGCCCTGGTCCCGAAGCTGGCCAGTTTCCTGCATTTGCCGGTTCAATCCGGTTCCGACCGCGTGTTGTCACTGATGAAACGTGGTCACACGGCGCTGGAATACAAGCAGAAGATACGTCGCCTGCGTGAGGCTCGTCCAAACCTGAGCATATCCTCTGATTTTATCGTCGGCTTCCCCGGCGAAACCGAGAAGGATTTCCAGGCCACCATGGACATGATTGACGAGATAGGCTTCGACCAGTCATTCAGTTTCATTTATAGCGCCCGCCCCGGAACACCAGCGGCCTCGCTGCCTGATGATGTAAGTCACCAGGAAAAACAGCAACGCCTGTCGCTACTGCAGCAGCGTATCAGTCAGAACGCCATGGAAATCAGCCAGCGTATGGTGGGCAGCGTGCAGCGGGTACTGGTTGAAAAGCATTCCAAGAAGGATCCCAGGCAGTTGGCCGGCCGTACCGAAAATAATCGCTGGGTGAATTTTGACGGCCCCGAGAGCTTGATAAATCAGTTTGTGGACGTGCACATTACAGAGGGATTACCCAATTCCCTGCGTGGTCGCCTGCTTGAGGCGACACAGTCTTGAACGCGCAGATAGATTCTTCCGAACTGATTCTGGAGCCTGCGGACAATACCCGTCTGGCCCAGTTGTGCGGGCAGTTCGATGAAAACA
>JAPHSC010000172.1 GCA_026193125.1 Gammaproteobacteria bacterium | reverse complement strand
TGTCCTTGGTCCAGGCCCCATTCAAACTCTGCAAACGGGCCGACCTGGTTGAACTCGGCGTCACGCACCCGCGCCATATCCTGATACGGCATCATGAACTGATTCATGCTCATTCGAGTGGTATGAATATTGCGCTGGGCATCCAGGCCGATTACCAGGTCCATGGCAGGACCTGGCTTCAAACCCAGGGCCAGGCGTGCGCCCGTGGTCTCCCTGTCTGGATTCATTGCCTGGGCCAGCGCACCCTCGGGGAGCTCGCGCAGACTGTAATTATCCATTACGTGATCGACGTAATTATATGAGGTCTGAAAATCAATTGATTGCAGGGTCGGGCCCAGGTTTATCTGCGAGAATTTGAGACTGTAATTGTCGCGGGCGAATTTCGATCCATCCACACCCCGGTCGGCGTAGGCAGCCTCACCATCACTACGTGCACCTGACAACTCCACGCGTGTGTTTTCGCCAGGAGTCCAGGCGCCGGTAAGCTGCGTGCTCCATCGCTGATACGCAGAATGCACGCTGACCCCGTCACCGTCCTGGTAATCGTCCTGCACCGCATTGGTTGCGGAACCTTGCAAGCCAAAGGTGGAGTTGTTCACGGAGGCGTCAACTACTTCGCCGTGCCGGCCGAAACTCCCTCCCAGCGCGCTGGCATACATATTCCAGCCAGGTACTGTGTCGGTTGCCTGGTCGTGGTCGAATAATACGACTCCGGCAGACAGACCAGGGCCGTGTTGCACGGACTGCGGACCTTTGATGACCTCAATCGAATCAAATGCCTCGGGGTAAATGTAGGCAGTGGGCGGATCCATCCGGTTACTGCAACCTCCGAGGATTGCTTCTCCGTCCACCAGGACGGAAAGACGCGATCCCGCCATGCCCCTGAACACGGGGTCGCCACCGGTACCGCCCTTGCGGATAACCGAGAAACCAGGAATGGTTTTCAGGTAGTCTGCGCCATCCTGGGCGGGCAGGGGCTGCCTGGGAAGCTTGGGGTCAGTAACTACCTTAAGCGGCCTATCCGTGCGCACGCCGGTAATAACCATTTCCTCAATGGTTGCGCCGTCTTGCGCTGTTTCGTCCTCTGCCAGGTCTTGTCCAAGACCGGCAGTGCTCCAGAGGGCCAGTGTCGTGGCCCACAAAATATGGGGTTTCATTTCGCTCTCCGCAAATTCCAGTAGCGTTGCGCATGCGACCCTCAAATCAGGGGCCGCTACGACCACGCCAAACGCAGGGCACCTTCTGGAGCCCTGCAACTGCTTTCAGTTCAGGAGAGAGAGGGGGGTGCGCGAATCTGCTGACGCCATGCCCGCGGTATCGCTACCAGCTTCTTGACTAACGATTCAGGTGGGTCAGATAGAAAATCGACTGGCGCCAGCGCTGGCAAGGCCACGCCGACTGCGAATGAACTGAACAAGGCACCAATCGGGCAAAGCGTCCAGGCCGCATGGCTATTCTGCTTGTCCGGATCCTCGCCCGTTCCTTGAGACGAGTGATCATGGTGATGGGCTTGCGGCGGATTCAGGGCGCTGAGTAATCTGCCCTCGAAGCCACCGTGACAGAGCATGAATGGCGCGCCGCTGCTAAGAGGAGCTGGCATATAGCCAGCCGGCACAACAATTCTGACGGCGAAACAGGCGTAGGCCGTCCAAACGACAATGCCAGGCGCGCGTTGCAGAAATCCGGCCACAAGAAATTCCCTTTCCAGTTACTCGGACCAGTTTACCAACTTGAAAGGCGCTGTCACTACCGATAACCCCCCACCCAGGGTAGGGTAATGGTGTACCTGGACAAGACAAATCGACGCGTCAAGGCCCTTGTCAAGCTGCTCCTGTGTCCTCAACAGGCCTGTCGTGCCAACCGGTGCGTGGCAACAAAATGGGAGACCCTTTCGGTTGCAGCGCTAAAACACCAGCAGCATCTTCACCATGTCGGTCGAGTCAGGATCCATGCTGATCGAAAATCCGAGGTCCCTGGCCAGACGAATCATGTTGCTGTTTTCGCGCAGGGCGACGCCATCCATGTATTTCAGGCCACGCGCCGTGGCTATGTCGATCAGGTCTCGCAGCATTCTTGAGGCCAGTCCTTTACCCTGCATTTCATCCGCCACCACGATGGCAAATTCGCAACCCTCACCGTCAAGATTAATAATGTAGCGGGCGACCCCGACCTGCTGCTCTCCTTCCGCCGTCTCACGCACCGCAATGAGTGCCATTTCACGATCGTAGTCAATCTGGGTGAAACGCGACAACATGGCCGGCGTGAGTTCCTTGAGCGCGTACATGAAACGCAGGAAGCGGGTCCGGTCGCTGAGCTTGTGCATCAGTTCCTGCTCCAGCCTGGCGTCCTCGGGACGTATGGGGCGGATCAGGTAACGCGTTCCATCTGCCAGGTCGTAGTAATGAGCCAGGGCGCTGGGATAGGGGTGGATCGCCATGTGGGCATACGGCCTTTGGTTTTCCTCCACCTTGCGTATCGCCACTCTGGCATCCACCGCCACCACCCCGTTCTCGTCCACGATCAGGGGGTTGATATCCATCTCCTCAATCCATGGCAGTTCACACACCATTTCGGAGACACGCAGTATGGCGTCTTCAATAGACCGCTGGTTGGCCGCCGGCAGCCCGCGGAATTTTTCCAGGTACCTGGCGGCCCTGGTAGAACGAATCATGCGCCGAACCAGGTAACGGTTAAGGGGCGGCATGGCCAATGCTCGATCACCCAGGATCTCAACCATGGTTCCACCCAGGCCAAAGCTGATCACCGGGCCGAACACGGCATCATTCACCACGCCCACCATCAACTCGCGACCACTCTTCGAGTGCCACATGGGTTCGATCACCACACCGTCAACCTGCGCGTCGGGTAAGGCCTTGGCCACGCGTTCCAGCATTTCCTGGTAGGCCTGACGGACCTCGTGACCACTGTTCAGGCCCAGCCTCACACCGCCCACATCCGACTTGTGCGTAATATCCGAGGAATAGATTTTCATCGCTACCGGGTAACCAATCTCCCCGGCGATCAGCACCGCCTCATGCGCCTGCCTGGCCGGCATGCTCTTGAGTATGGGCACGTGAAAGCAGGCAAGCAGAGCCTTGGACTCGGCCACGTTCAACACGCTCTGACCCCTGGACAGGGCCTCCTCGAGAATGAGCTTCGCACTCTCCAGGTCGGGGGACTTCTGCTTGCTCAACGGTTCCGGCACTTGCAGCAGCAATTTCTGGTTGGCGTGATAAGCCGCCGTTGCCGAGAACGCCAGCACCGCATTTTCCGGCGCCCGGTAGGAAGGTATGTTGTTGGCAAAGAAAAGTTTGCGGCTGGTCGCCACGGATTTCTCACCCATCCAACAGGTAAACAAGGCCTTGGGGTGATTGTTCTTCAGTTCCACCACTCTCTCAGCCACGGCAAATGCCTCGGTCATGGCCTGGGGCGTCACGATGGCCAGTACCGCATCCACACCGGGATCGTCCATACAAATCTTCAGCGCCTGTTCGTAGCGCTCGGCCGAGGCATCACCGATTACATCAACCGGGTTGCCCTTGGACCAGGTTGCCGGCAATACGGCATCCAGTGCAGACACGCTCTGTGCGCTCAATTCCGCCAACTCCAGACCCATCTCCAGAACCTTGTCGGCGGCGATTACCGCCGGGCCACCGCCATTGGTAACAATGCACAGACGGCGACCGTTGGTCCTGATGCCTGAATTCAAGGTCAGGGCCGCGGCGAAAAAGGCAGCAAAGCTCAACACCCTGACCGAACCGGCGCGCTTGATCGCCGTGTCAAACACGTCGTCTGAACCAACCATGGCGCCGGTATGGGAAACCGCTGCTTTTGACCCCCCGTCATTTCTGCCGGATTTCATTACGATCACCGGCTTGACCCTGGCAGCAGCCCGAAGCGCGCTCATAAAGCGACGTGCATCGTGCAGGCCTTCCACGTAAAGCATGATGGAGTCAGTGCCCGGATCCCTGACCAGGAAATCCAGGATTTCGCCAAAATCTACGTCGGCGGAAATACCGGTGGAAATCACGCTGGAAAAGCCCACGCCATTGTTCTTGGCCCAGTCCAGGATGGCTGTGCACAAGGCGCCTGACTGGGACACCAGGGCGATGCGGCCCTTGTTTGCTGCGCCGTTGCTAAAGGTTGCGTTGAGACCTATGTCGGTACGCATTACGCCCAGGCAATTGGGCCCCAGGAAGCGCAGACCGTATTTCCTGGCCGCGGCCAGGGCCCGCTTTTCCAGCTTTACGCCTTCGGGACCCGCCTCGCGAAATCCAGCGGAGATGACGATGGCTCCACGCACACCCATGCGTCCGCACTCCTCCAGGATATTCGGCACGGTCCCGGCCGGTGTGACGATCAGGGCCAGGTCCGGTGCACTGGGCAAGTCCGATACGCTGGCAAAGCAGCGTCGGCCCTGGACCTTTTTGTACTGGGGATTAACCGGGTAGAGGCGCCCGCGAAAGCGGGCCTTGAGCAAATTCTTCAGTACTACCGTGCCAAGAGAGCCTTCCCGCTCGCTGGCCCCGATAAGGGCAACGCTGGCAGGGGCGAAAATGGCGGCAACATCATGATCAGGTGCGAATCGGGCGGAATTATCGTTCATTTCTTATCTCTTGTGGCGGACGACGCAATTATCCCATTAAACTGGCAATCACGTCCTTGTGGAGAACCGAATGCCGACCGCGCTAATTACACATTCCATTTTCTCGGAGCATGAAATGTTGCCCGGTCATCCGGAAAATCCTCACCGGCTTCGGGTCATCCACGAACATCTTCTCAGGCTGGGGATATCGGATTTCCTGCTGCACGCAGACGCACCGATGGCTGCAAGAGAGCAAATTGAACGGGTGCATTCTGGCAGCCATATTGACAACCTGGCCGAGCACTCACCCCGGCACGGACTGGCCTTTATAGACGGCGATACTTCCATGAACCCATCCACCCTGGAGGCGGCCTGGCGGGCCGCCGGCGGCGCAGCCCTGGCCACCGACATGGTGCTGAGCGGAAAAGTTCACAACGCCTTCTGTGCCCTGCGTCCGCCGGGACACCATGCCGAGCGTCACCGGGCCATGGG
>JAPHSC010000156.1 GCA_026193125.1 Gammaproteobacteria bacterium | reverse complement strand
TAGCTACTTTCTTCTTCGCTACTTTCTTCTTAGCTACTTTCTTATTAGCTACTTTCTTCTTAGCTACTTTCTTTTTCGCTACTTTCTTTTTAGCCACTTTCTTTTTAGCTACTTTCTTAGCTACTTTCTTTTTCACTGCAGCGATTTTCTTTTTCACTGCAGCAACTTTTTTCTTGACCACGGCTTTCTTCGATGCCGGTTTCTTCGCTGTTGCCTTTTTCTTCGAGGCAGGTTTCTTGGTAGCCATTGGTTTATTTCTCCATGTTTAGGGTGTCCGAGGGGGAGTATATACGACAAGAAAAAGATATTGCCAACAAGTCTATTCTTCCATGAGGTAGATTTGGCGCTGCTTTTAAAGGGGCGAAAAGCAGGGTATTTTTTCCCGGCGGCAGACGTTCCCCGGTCATGACCACTCAGCGTTCATGACTTTGCGCGAGAGGACGTCATGTAAACGCTATAAAAATAGGTATTTAGTCACACAAGGTCAGAATAAATGACCACTGCTTTTCTGTTACGGGCATCACAGACAAGCGATTGCCTTTCCTGAGCAGTGGCATGTTCGCCAGTTCGTCATTGGCAAATTCCCGCAGTAGCCCGAGCGGAATCACCTTTCTGAATTTGCGCAGGTAGCGCAAATTAACCATGAACCAGCGCGGACTGTCCGGATCACTTTTTGGGTCATAGTGTTTGTCGCGGGGATCGAATGCGGTGTGATCAGGGTAGGCTTCTTTCACAATTTTCATCACGCCTACTATGCCTGGAACATCCGTATTGGAGTGATAGAAAAATGCCAGGTCGCCAATTTTCATGTCGTCTCGCATCATGTTTCGAGCCTGGTAATTTCGAACACCGTCCCAATGCGTAGTCTTGCTTTGCTTCAGGTCATCGATGCTGAAGGCATCAGGTTCGGACTTGAAAAGCCAGTAGTTCACGTGGTGCTCCTGGTGTGTCGCTAGAAGATTCTCGTTGCGGGATAACTCGTGGTTTCGGTAACAATGTTCCAAAGCGGAACATCCCAGGGGTCAGCTGCTATGCCAGGGACGAGTTGGCAATCAAAGGCTACTCCCACCAGGCGGGGCCGGATCCAGTGCTGCCGTAACCGCAAGAACGCGAACGCCCGATCATAGTAGCCGGCTCCCATGCCGATTCTGTACCCGCTCATATCAAATGCCACCAGGGGGGTGATTACCAGGTCGATTTCGCGCGGGCGGATTACCTGGGCATCACGTCTACAGGGCTGGGTGGTGCCCATGGGTCCGTTTTCCAGGAGGGTGTCTTCGTCCAGCCTGGCAAAATCCATGGTGCGCGGGTAACGCCCGGGAAGTTGTGGAAGGAATACCTGCTTCTCGAGGTCCATCGCATGCTCTAGCAGTGGCAGGCAATCAACTTCATCGGCCAACGGCAGATAGAAGGCTATGCGCTTGGCATTTCTGAAGCTCTTGCTGCCTGAGATGCGCAGGCAAATGCGCATGGAGGCCTCGCTGCGCTGGCCCGCGGTCATGGCGCGGCGGTTTCCCCGGGCCCGTTTGCGTAGTTGGCTTTTTTCTTTGTCTTTCACAGCAGGCCAGAATAAAGAAGGCGCTTCCCGCCTGTGCCGTTGCAGACCTTTGCTCTCGAACCAGAGCAATAGGTGGGGCAGAGCGCAGACTCCTCAGGCTTCCCGCCAGGAGCGGATATGCACACAGAGTTCTGCAGACAACTGCCCCGATATTAGTAATTAGGGTCGAGGGATCCCAGTCTGCATCGAACACCGCAGGAAGCGCCAATTCGATAGGGTATTATAACCGCACTGGCGGCTGTCGTACTCCAGAAAAATAGTTCATGCGAAAAACGGGGTATTAAAGTTCCAGTTGTCTACCGGTTTGCAGGGCGGATTCTACCCTTTCGCGCATGGATTTCAGGCGCAGGCCATAACTGCTGTCGAGCAGGTTATCCCGCGACTTGCTCCCCAACAACTCCGCGGTCAGGTTGAGCGCCGTCATTACAGCAATACGCTCCAGCCCGACCACTTTGCCGGACTCCCGAATTTTGCGCATCTGGCTATTCAGGTAATCCGCCGCATTCATGAGTGACTCGCGCTCCTCAATCGGGCAAGAAACCTGGTATTCCTTTTCCAGGATGCGGACACTGACCTGTACAAAATCGCCCATTATCCTTGCTCCATGGCCTTCAAGCGATTGATCATGCTCTCAACCCGGGCCCGCACCTGCTCGTTCTTTTGCAGTAACTGCGAGCGCTCCGCTGTGAGGGCGTCCTGGCGTTGCCTGAGGGAGTGGTTTTCCTCTTTCAGCGTGTCCACCACACCCACCAAGTCATCAAGGCGCACTTCAAGCGCCCTGAGCTCAACCTCGAATTGTTGTTCTGGTGCCTTTTTGTTCATGGCGGAACTATAGAACCGGCATGTTTCCGGGTCAACGGAGTCGTAGTGCAACCCTGTGTTAGCAACCCGGCCGGTGTTAGCATTGCCTGGTGTTTTTCTCCATTCTGACCCGGGATTCCGCGAACTTGAACGATATTACTTATGATGAACTCCGCGAAGTGCTGGAGCAGGCCGGGGTGGAACTGACCGCCGGGGAACTCCATGGGGCGATCAGTGGCCTGGTTTGCGCCACTCCGGCTAATGACTTGGGGCCGCTATGGAGCGTGTTGTTGTCCGGTCCGCCCCCGGAGGGGGCACTGGCTGGCCTGGCAGACAGCGTGGCCGTACAAACCGCCCATTTGCTCGAGGAACGCCAGATGGGATTCCAGCCCTTGTTGCCGGAGGATGACGCGGCGATAAATGAGAGGACGCAGGAACTTGCGCGCTGGTGTCAGAGTTTTCTGGCGGGCCTGGGCGCTGCCGGCACCGTAAACAAGGATGCGATGGGCGAACAGGTAGGCGAGATCGTGCTGGATTTCAGTCGTATTTCCCAGGCCGGTTTTGATGAAGCGGACGAAGACCCGGAGGAGGCGGAGAATGCCTTCGCCGAGATCCTCGAATATGTGCGGGTTGGCGTACAGCTTATTTATGAAGAGTTAGCGGCGAATATGGACGCTCCTGATCCCGACATCACGGTGCATTGAGCGTTATAAAATAAGGACGATATTAGTGAACCAGAAAGAATTTGTGCGACGGCGCAAGCAACTGATGCGCATGATGGGTCACGGCGGAATAGCCATCATGCCGGCGGCGCCGGTAAAGCTCAGAAACAGGGACGTTGAACATGACTATCGCCAGGAAAGTGATTTTCATTACCTGACTGGTTTCCCCGAGCCCGAAGCGGTATTGGTGCTGATTCCGGGCCGTAAGCAGGCCGAGTACATCCTGTTTTGCCGCGAACGCGATCCGCTCAGGGAGACCTGGGACGGCGTACGGGCCGGGCAGGACGGGGCGATCGCGGATTTCGGTGCGGACGATGCGTTTCCGATAGGGGATATTGACGAGATTCTGCCCGGCCTGATCGAGCAGTGCGAACGTGTGTATTACACCCTGGGCATACATCAGGAGTTCGATCAGCAGGTGGTGGGCTGGGTGCAACAACTGCGTTCACAGGTAAATCGCGGCACCCACACGCCCCAGGAATTCGTGGCCCTGGACCACCTTTTGCATGACATGCGTCTGTACAAGAGTCGGGCGGAGATATCGGCCATGCGCAAGTCAGCCAGGATTGCCGCCAGGGCCCACGAACGCGCCATTAGCGCTTGCCGACCCGGGATGTATGAATACGAGATTCATGCAGACCTGATCCATGAGTTCAAACGTCACGGCAGCGTACCCTCCTATTCACCCATTGTCGGTTCGGGTCCGAACAGCTGCGTGCTGCACTACAATAAGAATGACCGCCTGATGCAGGATGGTGACTTGTTGCTGGTTGATGCGGGGTGTGAGGTTGACTGTTATGCGTCGGATATCACTCGAACCTATCCGGTAAACGGGCGTTTCAGCAAAGAGCAACGGGAAATTTACGAGGTCGTGCTGCGGGCGCAGCATGCAGCGATCGACAAGGTCCGTCCTGGCAATCACTGGAATGATCCGCATGACGCAGCAGTGCGCGCAATCACCGCCGGCCTCAGGGACCTGGGTCTGCTCAAGGGGCCATTGACCAAACTGATCAAGGATGGCGCCTACAGCAGGTTTTTCATGCACCGCACCGGTCACTGGATTGGACTCGATGTCCACGATGTCGGTGACTACAAAGTCGGTGATGAGTGGCGCGTACTCGAGCCCGGTATGGTGTTGACGATTGAGCCAGGCATTTATATCGCATCTGGCAGCAAGGGTGTGGCCAAGAAATGGTGGAATATTGGGGTGCGCATCGAGGATGACGTCCTGGTTACGAAGGATGGTCATGATGTCCTGAGTGCCGGAGCGGTCAAGGAAGTGGCGGAGATCGAGAAGCTCATGGCCCGGCCGGTAAAGGCAGCCTGATATTCGCTGCCAGGAGTCCAGGGTGTGAACAGGGATTTTGACCTGGTTATTGTAGGCGGTGGCATGGTTGGCGCGAGCCTGGCCGTCGCCCTGGCGCCATTGGCATTGCGGATTGCCCTGGTCGAGGCATTCGCGCCGGACAGCAACAGCCAGCCCAGTTACGACGAGCGCTGCACTGCGATTTCTCATGGCAGCCAGGTGATCCTGGATACAGTCGGGGTTTGGGCCGCGATCGCACCCGATGCTTCACCGATATTCTCCATCCACGTATCGGATCAGGGTCGCCCCGGTATTGCGCGTATCAATGCCAGCGAGCAGGGGGTTCCTGCCCTGGGATACGTGGTGCCCAACCGCAGTGTGGGCAAGGCGTTGTGGAACAAGCTTGGGGGCCAGGCCAACCTGGACTGTTTCATGCCAGCGAAAGTGATCTCCATGACGTCCGATGAGTCCGGCGTGGATCTTGGTCTGGAGCAAGACGATGGCAGTCCGGTTGCGCTGCGTAGCCGGCTGGTTGTGGCAGTGGATGGTGCACGCTCTTTGACCCGGAAGTTGGCCGGTATCGAGGCTGAGGTGCTGGACTATGAGCAGACCGCGATCATCTTCAATGTGACGCCGGAGGAGGCTAATTTGGGCCGGGCCTTCGAGCGATTTACCGTGAACGGTCCCCTGGCCATGCTGCCCCTGGGTGAACAGCGTTGCAGCGTCGTGTGGACGGTCAAGCGTGAACTGGCCCAGTCCATACTTGCGCTGGATGAGCCGTTGTTTCTTGCTCGCCTGCAAGAACAATTTGGCTATCGCCTGGGGCGCCTGCTGCAAACCGGGGAGCGCTCCAGCTATCCTCTATATCGGGTCAAGGCCATGCAGCAGACCGGTCATCGCTTGCTGATGCTGGGCAATGCTGCGCACAGTCTGCACCCGGTTGCCGGACAGGGCTTTAACCTGAGTCTCAGGGACGTAGCGGCACTGGCGGAAGTCATGGCAACCCTGGATGGGGCGGATCCCGGTGATCCGGCGGTGCTCGCCCGGTACCTGGAATGGCGTCAGGCTGACCAGGATAAGGTGCTGGAGTTTACTGACGGCCTGGTGCGATTATTTTCCAATCCGTTTGCTCCTCTGCGCCTGGCCCGTAGCGCAGCATTGTTATCTTTCGACCTGACACCAGGGGTCAAGCGATTGTTTGCGCGCCACACTATGGGCAGGGCAGGGCGTCTGCCGCGTCTCGCCCGTGGGGTGCCACTGGTATGACCACAGCCAGCCATTCTGACTTTGACCTTATAATCGCCGGCGGCGGCATGGTGGGGTCGGCACTGGGTTGCCTGGTGGCGTCGCAGTCACCCGCCGTGCGCGTGTGCGTGCTTGAGCCCCACCCTCCGCAGCCGTGGTCCCCGGAGGATGCCTGGGGGCTGCGAGTATCGGCCATTTCCAGGGCGTCACAGGCGGTGCTGAAACATGCGGGCGCCTGGTCCTTCATTGCGAGTCAACGTATTTCCGGCTACAGCCGAATGACGGTATGGGAAGGCGATAATCCCGCCCGCAACCTGACTTTTTCTGCCGAGGAGGTTGGTGCGCCAGAACTCGGACACATTGTTGAGAACTCCCTGGTGCAATCGGCTTTGCGGCGACGTCTGGAGGAGTTACCCAACGCCAGTCTGCTGGCCGCGCCGCTTGAGGGAGCGGATGCGGCGCCCGATGAGGTGGTGGTGATGGCCGGCGGCTACGGAGCCATGGCAGCAAAACTGTTGGTCGGCGCCGATGGCGCCGGGTCGGCGACCAGGAACATGATGGGTCTGGACACGCGGGGTTGGAGCTACCGCCAGCGTGCTGTCGTGGCCACGATACGTACCGAGTTGCCCCATGAGGACACAGCCTTCCAGCGTTTTCTGCCCGGCGGGCCGATTGCCTTTTTGCCGCTATGTGACGGAGGCATATCAATCGTTTGGTCAAACACCGAGGACGATGCGGCGCGTTTAATGGAACTGGATGAAGCGGATTTCATGCTTGCGGTGGGCAAGGCCAGCGATTTTGTGCTGGGCGAGATTATCCACACAAGCCCCCGCGCCGCCTTTCCGCTCAGGGCCCAGTATGCCACGCGCTACACCGCGCCGCGTTTCGCCCTGGTTGGCGATGCCGCGCACACGGTGCACCCTCTCGCAGGGCAGGGCGTGAACCTGGGATTCCTGGATGTAGCGGCACTTGCTCAAGTATTCCTGGATGCCATGGACCAGGGCCGGGACCCAGGGGACTCCGGGTGCTTGAGAAAATACGAGCGCTGGCGCAAGGGAGAGAATCTTGCCATGCTGGCGGCAGTGGACGGTATTGGCCGAATGTACAAGATCGGGACAGGTCCGCTTCCCCTGCTGCGCCGCCTGGGAGTGGATTTGCTCGGTCGTGCGCCATTGGCGCGGGAGATTTTTATTCGCAGAGCCATGGGCCTGGGCGGAGATATACCACGCTGGGCTATTGACTAGTTGCAGGGATTCAGAGGATTTAGGGAGTGAACAGGAAATGCCGACCGAGAAACTGAAGAAATTGTTGCTGGAACTTGAACAGCAAATTGAGAACGAAGCGCTGGAGAGTGAGGAGTTGAAGCAGCGCTTGCAGGAACTCAAGCAGTCTATCGAACAGCGTATGGATGGCAAACAGGATGCCGAGCCACAATCCCTCGTCGATAGTGCGATGGAGGCGCTGCGGGATCTCGAAGATTCCTACCCAACCGTGACGATGACGCTGGGACGCATCATGGATCAGCTGAGCAAGTTGGGCATCTAGTAGCTACCTGCTGTTGCCTGGCAAAGTCAGGCTTCCAGGCCGTCAATTTTTGCCGCACAGATAAAATCGTTTTCCGAAAGACCACCTATTGCGTGCGTGGTGTAGCGCACCAGGCAACGACCATAACCGACTTCCAGATCAGGATGATGGTCCTCGTTATTGGCTATCCATGCCACCGCATTAACAAAAGCAATAGTCTTGTAGTAACTCTTGTAGCGGAAAGTCCGGACTATATACCGGCTATCGTCGCTTAACTTCCAGCCAGCATTCAGTTGCGCCAACAGCTTTTCCGCCTCGGCGCGCTCAAGTATGGGAACGCCGCCCTCACAGGGTACACAATGCCTCTGTTCCAGTTCGCTCATGGGGTCGCCGTCTTGCTGTTTTCTTCCGCCAGCCTGGTGACTATCCAGTGGTCCATGCGCTTGCTCAGCAGGTCCAGGGGCAGGGCGCCTGCGCCGAGCAGAACGTCATGGAACTCCTTTATATTAAAGGCATCGCCCAGACGTGTGCTGGCAGTTTCCCGCAGTTCCTTGATGCGGATTTCACCAATCTTGTAGGCCAGCGCCTGACCGGGCCAGGCAATATACCTGTCTATCTCGTTCACGATATCCAGTTCGCTCTTGGCTGCATTTTCCATGAAGAAATCGATGGCCTGTTGGCGGCTCCAGCCGCGATAGTGAATTCCTGTATCCACTACCAGACGCACCGCTCGCCACATTTCGTAGGTCAGCTGTCCGAAACGTGAATAGGGATCCTTGTACAGCCCAAGTTGCGAGCCCAGGCTCTCGCTGTACAGACCCCAGCCCTCCACGAAGGCGGTGGCGCCCTGGTAACGCCTGAACTTCGGAATTTCCCCGAGTTCCTGGGCCAGGGAGATTTGCAGGTGATGGCCGGGCACTGCTTCGTGTACGGTCAGTACCTCGATTTCGTACTTGGGACGAGTCTCGGGACGATACAGGTTCACATAGTAGTAGCCCGCTCGGCTACCATCAGCGGCGCCCCGCATGTAATAGGCGGTGGTGGTGTCGGGAGCGCTGGCCTCGGGTATGGGTCGCACGCCGTAAGGATTTCTTGGCAGACGCCCAAACAGATTGACCAGTTCAGGGTCGATGCGTTTGGCGGTTGCAAGGTAGGCCTGGTAAAGCTCCTCCGGGTCCTGGTAATAGAACTGCGGGTCGGTGCGAAGGAACTCCAAAAAGTCCCTGAAGCTGCCTTTGAATTCCAATTCGTCAATGATTCCCTGCATCTGGCCACGAATACGCTGTACCTCTTCCAGTCCGCGCTGGTGTACCTCGTCCGGTGTCATGTCAGTGCTGGTGTACAGGCGTGTGCGGAATTCGTAAAAGTTGCGCCCGTCTGGCAGCGCCCAGGCGCCAACGGTATCTTGGCATGCGGGAAGATATTGATTGACAAAAAAGGTCTGTAATTTCTTGTACGCGGGTACCACTACCTCGGCGATGGACTTGCGGGCCATCTGCTGCAGCCGGTCCTGGTCTTCGCTGCTAATGCTGTCCGGGAAATTCAGAAATGGCCGGTAAAAACCGCTATCGGCGGGATCGGTGACAATCTGCGTTTCTATCTGGGCCGGAACACGCTGCATGATTATCCTGGGCTGCACCCAGCCATCGGCCATGCCCTGCTGCATCAGTTCAATGTTCTGGTCCACCAGTACGCCCACTGCACGCAAGCGCGCTATCCAGTTTGCGTAGTCCTTGATGGTGGTAAAGCGCAGCGCGTCGGCCAGCTGGTCCGCGGTCTGTACGCCGCCGCGCTGGTTAATCGGCATTAACCAGGTCTTGTACTGCCAGGCGTCAAGACGCTGTTGATAGGATTGTTGGAACAGATCGTAATTTAGCTGCTCCTCTTCCGGTAACAGGTCTCGATTGATACTCGCAAGCTGGACCAGGAATTGGCCCTCGGCCAGGTGAATCTCGGTCAGAGCCTTGATCGACAGGTCTGGCCAGAGATGGTTGTAGCGCGTATCGCCCATGCTGCTGGCCATCTGCGGATTGCTCTCCAGGCCATACTCCCAGGCTTGGTCGAAAAGTGCCCGCAGGCGGCTGACCTCGGTCTCACTTGTCGCCGGTTCCTGCGCGGAGAGTGCGCCGGGAACACAAAATAGCCCACAAAGCAGTCCAAGTAACAACAAATTCCTGATGTAGAACATGGGCAAAACCATAGTGAATTAGGGTGAGGTCGAGGCAGTCATTGTGGGCATCCGCCCGGTCGAGAGCAACACTAGAGGCTGCCGGCAGGATGGGCTATCATTGACAGTTCCAATCATACGGCTCCCCCGGAGAGATTTCCTTCGACCCTCACAGGGATCGGATGGAACGCCGAAGGCGCAACCAGCCCGGAAACGCTCAGGCAAAAGGACAGGGGAGGCGGATTGGCTCTGGAGAGTGGCTGCGGCAGCGGTCCACCGAAGGGGCTCGGTGTCCGATCAGGATGCCCGATCTCTCAGGTTTCAGGACAGAGGGGCGTTGAGACTAACCAGTCTCGGCGGGCCGTATTTTCTGTTTTGGAGACCTCGAATGGGACAACGCACACCTTATTACGATACGCACGTTGAGGCCGGCGCCCGCATGGTGGATTTCGGTGGCTGGGATATGCCCGTCCATTATGGTTCCCAGGTGGAAGAGCATCATGCAGTGCGCAACGACGCCGGGATGTTTGATGTCTCGCACATGACGGTTGTGGATCTGGAAGGCGAGCGGGTGCGGGCCTTCCTGTCTTACCTGCTGGCCAACGATGTTGCCAAGTTGAAGGTGCAGGGCAAGGCGCTGTATTCCTGCATGCTCACCGAACAGGGTGGCGTGATTGACGACCTCATCACCTATTTCATGAACGAGAGCTATTTTCGCATGGTGGTCAACGCCTCCACTCGCGACAAGGACCTCGCGTGGATCAGTCGCCAGGCCACGGCTTTTGGTGTCAGCGTTACCCAGCGTGCAGAGACTGCGATGCTGGCCGTGCAGGGACCCAATGCCAGGACCAAGGTAGCCGGCCTGCTTGATGAACGAGGGCGTGACACCGTCTTGGCGCTGAAACCATTTTCTGCCGCCCTGGTGGGTTCCTGGTTTGTGGCGCGAACCGGTTACACAGGCGAGGACGGTTTCGAGATCGTGATGCCTGCGGGCCAGGCTGTGGAAGTCTGGGCACGTCTGGCAGAGGCGGGTGTTCGACCCTGTGGCCTGGGCGCACGAGATACACTGCGTCTGGAGGCCGGGATGAATCTGTATGGCACAGACATGGATGAGACCACGACGCCGCTGGAGTCGGGTCTGGCATGGACGGTTGCGATGCAGCCTGTAGAAAGGGATTTCATCGGCCGTGCCGCCCTGCAGGCGCAGTTGGACACGGGTGTGCCGCGCAAGCTGGTTGGCCTGGTTCTGGAAGATCGGGGTGTGCTGCGAGGACACCAGCGCGTGTTGGTGGAAGGCGTGGGTGAGGGTGAAGTCACCGGTGGAACATTCTCTCCCACCCTGGGTGCCTCCATCGCTTTTGCCCGGGTACCGGCTGATACTGGCGCTGCCTGCCAGGTCGATATCCGCGGTAAATTATTGAATGCGCGTGTTGTCCAGCCGCCGTTTGTGCGCAACGGCAAGGCCTGTATCGAAATCTAGCTGGTTTATTTTGTTCACCGAATCACACAAGAGAACACATTACGGGAGAAGAAATCATGTCTGATGTTCCTGGCGATCTGAAGTACAGCAAGGATCACGAGTGGGTCCGATTGGAGGAGGACGGCAGCGTCACCGTAGGAGTCACCGATCACGCCCAGGCGGCGCTGGGTGACATGGTATTCGTCGAGCTGCCCGAAATTGGTGCCACCCTGGCAGAGGGTGATGCCTGCGCTGTGGTGGAGTCGGTAAAAGCCGCCTCGGACGTCTACAGCCCATTGAACGGGGAGGTCACCGAGGGCAACCAGGCCCTGGCCGACGCCCCCGAGCTGGTGAACCAGGATCCATACGGCGATGGTTGGATCTACCGTATGAAACTGGATAACGAAGACGACCTGGGCGAGTTGATGAGCGCCGAGGAGTACCTGGCCCTGTTGGAAGACGAGGCCTGAGCGTTCGGCGGGAAAGCTAGAGGAAACCAAGCATGGCATTTATTCCCCATACCGAGACTGATGTTCGTGAAATGCTGCGAGCCATTGGTGTCGACAGCATTGATCAGTTGTTTGATGAAATACCGTCCGCCTTGCGCGTCGACGGTCTCAAGGGCATTCCGGTCGCACTGAACGAGATGGGTATTACGCGAGTAATGCATCGTCGTTCGGCACGCGACGGTGAACCCCTCACCTTCATCGGCGCGGGTGCATACGAACACCATATACCTGCAGCGGTGTGGGAGATTGCCACGCGCGGAGAGTTTTACAGCGCCTACACACCGTACCAGGCCGAGGCCAGCCAGGGCACGCTGCAGCTGATCTACGAGTTCCAGACCATGATGGCGAGTCTGACCGGCCTGGATGTTTCCAACGCTTCCATGTACGACGGCGCCTCTGCATTGGGCGAGGCCGCGCTGATGGCGGTGCGCGCAAACCGCAAGTCACGCAGTGCAAGAGTGCTGATGCCGCGTACCCTGCATCCGCTGTACCGCAAGGTTGCAAAAGCGGTGGCGGGTAACCAGGGCCTGGAGTTTGTCGAGGTTGATTTTGACCACGCGAACGGCACCCTGAATCTTGCGGCGCTGGAGGCTGCTGCCCAGGAGGACCTGACAGCACTGGTTATTCCGCAGCCCAATTTCCTGGGTCGCTTCGAGGATGTGGATGCGTTGACCGACTGGGCTCATGCGCGTGAGGCGCAGGTCATTGCGGTCGTCAATCCGATATCGCTGGCGCTGATCAAGCCGCCGGGAGAGTGGGGTGAGAAGGGCGCAGACATTGCTTGTGGCGAGGGTCAGCCACTGGGCGTCCCCCTGTCCTCGGGTGGTCCTTACTTTGGCTTTATGACCTGTCGTCAGAGCTGGGTCAGGCAGATGCCTGGACGCATTGTCGGGCGCACTACCGACCTGGATGGCCGAACCGGGTATGTGCTGACACTGCAGGCCCGTGAGCAGCATATTCGCCGTTCCAAGGCGACTTCCAACATCTGCACCAACCAGGGACTGATGGTCACCGGCGCGACTATTTACATGAGTCTGCTTGGCGCCGAAGGTCTGGCTGGCGTGGCTACGGCCTGTATGGCCAATACCGCGCGCATGGTGGAAGTGCTGGGCAAGGTCGAAGGTGTCGAGTTGGCCTTTGCCGGCATCCAGTTTCACGAGGCCGTGATCAGGCTTGCCTGCCCGGTGGCGCCCGTTCTGGAGCACCTTGCCGGCCAGGGCATTGCCGGCGGTTACGACCTGTCCGAGGATTACCCGGAATTGGGCAACGCCTTGCTGGTATGCGCCACGGAAACCAAGTCGGAAGAGGATATTGCATTGTTCGGCGAGGCCATGGGCCGAGCCGTGGCTGCGGTTGCAGGTGGTAAAGCGCTGCCTGTGGAGAAGCTGTAATGACTGAGAAACTGATTTTCGAAAGTTCCCGCGAAGGTCGCCGGGCCACCGCCCAGGCACCGTTACGGACCGGGGTATCGTTACCCGAGAACCTGCGCAGAACGAGTATCCCGACGCTGCCCGAGGTGTCCGAACTGCAAACCGTTCGACATTTTACCCGCTTGTCACAGATGAATTTCTCGATTGACACCCATGTCTACCCACTGGGTTCGTGCACCATGAAGTACAACCCGCGCGCCTGCAATACGCTGGCCATGCTGCCCGGCTTCCTTGCCCGTCATCCGCTGTCCCACGTGTCGCTGGGCCAGGGTTTTCTGCAAACCATGTACGAGTTGCAGGATATGTTGAAGGAAGTCACCGGGATGAAGGGAGTATCTCTGACGCCCATGGCCGGTGCCCAGGGTGAGTTTGCCGGTGTGGCCATGATCAAGGCCTACCATGAGGCTCGCGGTGACAGTGAACGCGATGAAATCCTGGTTCCGGATGCTGCCCACGGTACCAACCCTGCCACCGCGGTGATGTGTGGCTGTAAGGCGGTGGAGATTCCCACCGACGCCCAGGACGGACCCGATGCGGTCATCGAGCGCATGGCCCGTCTGGCCCGCGAGGTCGCCGACAACGCGG
>JAPHSC010000303.1 GCA_026193125.1 Gammaproteobacteria bacterium | reverse complement strand
GACGCTTGGAACACACAGCCTCGCCCAGGTAGATGATATCCAGGGGCCGTTCCGCCATGTCCAGGTAGAAAGACCGAACCTGGTCCGCCGGCCACAGGAACGGTATGTAACCCAGGGCCAGTTTCATGCTGGCTACTGCCATGGGCGTGAATAGGCGCCCAGGGTTGTCTGGGACCCCTCCGAGGCTGCCGCCAGGATGCTGGCCCATTCCGGTTGTATGACAAAGCTTTCCGGGTCCTGTTCCAGCTTGTCCAGTGCCTGCCGCCAGACGCGGACGACCTGGGCGACATAGGCAGGGCTGCGCTGACGACCCTCAATCTTGACGGCGCCTATGCCCAGTTGACGGAGCTCCGGTAATAACTCCAGGGTGTTAAGGCTGGTGGGTTCCTCCAATGCATGACCGGTGCGCCCGGCTACCTGAAAGCGGCCTTTGCAAAGCGTGGGATAACCGGCATTGCAGCCAGCGGCATGTCGGTTGATCAAGACTCCGTTCAGACGTGTATCCAGGCTGCCATCGGCGTGTTCTTCCCAGCGCACCGCACTGGCGGGAGAGCAGGCGCCATAGGTGTTGGGCGATTGCCCGGTCAGGTAGGAGGACAGGTAGCAGCGACCCTCTGCCATGATGCACAGGCTACCGAAGGCGAATACCTCCAGGGCCACCGGGCTGTCCTCGGCCAGGGTGCGAACCTGGGTCAGGGAAAGCACTCGCGGTAAAACCGCCCGGCGAATGCCAAAATTATCGCGGTAAAATTCCAGTGCCTTGGCATTGGTGGCGGAGGCCTGCACCGACAGGTGCAGGTTCAGGTCCGGGTGGGTATCGGCAGCATAGCCAAGTACACCGATGTCGGCGGCAATCAGGGCATCCACCTGTAGCTCGGCGGCCAGGTCTATGGCGTCAGTCCAGCGTTTCCAGCCCGCTGGCTGGGCGAAGGTGTTTACTGCGACGAATATGCGCACGCCATGCTTGCGGGCGTAATCCAGGGCCTTGTGCGCCTTGCTGTCGTTAAAGTTCAGACCCGCGAAATGCCTGGCGTTGGTATCGTCCCGAAAACCGATGTACACGGCATCGGCGCCGTTGTCCACGGCAGCTTTCAGAGATGGGAGGTTGCCGGCGGGGCAGACCAGTTCCATACGTGGGGCCTTTGTACGCGTTGCAGTATCAGGTGACTATTTGGGCGCGCGTTGAGCTATACACAGGGAGTCTAAAGATCATGTCCGGGTATTGCGCTACGCAGATACCGAGGGATGCACGGAGCCGGTCCGGTTCCATTACCTGGATCTGTGTGCACACTGCACGGCCGGCGCCAGTTATGGTTGCTGTCCCCTTTAGCTGTCCCCTTTAGTCCTCTGGCACCAGGATACTGTCCTGGGCCTGATCAGCAGGCAGGGTCTTCGGGTAGTCCCGGTTGAAGTGCAGGCCCCGGCTTTCATGCCGCGACATGCCACAGCGGACAGTCATCTCGGCCACCGTGGTCAGGTTGCGTAGCTCGATCAAATCACTGGTGACCCGGAAGTTGCCGTAATACTCGGCGATCTCGCCCTTGAGCAGTTCGATACGACGCAGGGCGCGTTGCAAACGCTTGTTGGTGCGCACGATGCCCACGTAGTTCCACATGAAATGCCGCAACTCATTCCAGTTGTGGGACACCACGATGCGTTCATCTGCGTCCGTGACGCGGCTTTCGTCCCAGGCCGGTAACGGCGGGGGCGCGGGGGTTCCATTGGACAGCTCCAGCTTCAAGCGCTTGATTGCCGCATCGGCAAACACACAGCACTCCAGCAGGGAATTGCTGGCCAGTCGGTTGGCGCCGTGGATGCCGGTGCTGGTGCATTCGCCTACGGCATACAGCCCCGGCAGGTCGGTGTTGGCATCCAGGTCGGTAATTACGCCACCACAGGTGTAGTGGGCGGCCGGCACCACCGGGATGGGTTCACGGGTGATGTCTATGCCGAATTCCTGGCAGCGTCGGGCGATATTCGGGAAGTGCTCCAGAATTTCCTTGGCCGGCTTGTGCGTGATGTCCAGATAGACACAGTCGTAGCCGCCACGTTTCATCTCGAAGTCGATGGCCCGGGCGACGATGTCGCGGGGTGCGAGTTCACCACGCGAGTCATGTGCATCCATGAAGCGTTTGCCGTTGGGTAGGACCAGCAGGCCACCTTCGCCCCGCACCGCCTCGGAGATCAGCATGGACTTGGCGTGGGGGTGATACAGACAGGTGGGATGGAATTGCATGAATTCCATGTTGGCCACGCGGCAGCCTGCGCGCCAGGCCATGGCAATGCCGTCACCGGTGGAGGTGTCAGGATTGGTGGTATACAGGTAGACCTTGGAGGCGCCGCCTGTGGCCAGCAGTACCGCGCGGGCCGCATGGGTGACGACCTTTTTGGTTTTCACATCCAGTGCGTAAGCGCCCACGCAGCGCCTGGCCCCGCCGGGGGACACCTTGTCGGCACGGATCAGGTCTATGGCAATCTGGTCGGTGCACACGGTGATGGACGGATGTCGCAGCACCTGTGCGGTCACCGCGTCCATGATGACCTGGCCGGTAGCATCGGCCGCATGCACCACACGCCGCCGCGAATGTCCGCCTTCCCGGGTCAGGTGCAATGCTGCAACACCATCAGGCATTTCCGTGAACGCCACTTGTTGCTCTCGCAGCCAGGCTATGGCCCGGGGGGCCTGCTGGGTCAGGAACTGAACACTCTCGACCTTGCACAGACCGGCGCCCGCATCCAGGGTGTCCGCCACATGCAATTCAGGATCATCGTCGGGACCCACGGCTGCCGCGATACCGCCCTGGGCCCAGGCACTGGAGCATTCGTCAAACGGTTTCTTGATCAGCAGGCGCACTGAAAAGCCCGCCTCGGCCGCATGCAGGGCGCTGGCCTGCCCGGCAAGACCGCCACCTATCACCAGCAGGTCGCAGGGGGCGTCAGTCTTCACGGGAGTGCCGCTTGCCGGCGGTCAGCATGCGTTCGGTCGACAGCCTGGCTTTCTCCGCCACTGCCGGGTCTACATGGATTTCCGGTCCCATGTCCTGCAGGCACTTGAGTACCTTGGCCAGGGTGATTTTTCTCATGTGTGGGCAGAAATTGCAGGGCCGAATGAATTCTACGTCGGGGAAATTCACCGACACGTTGTCACTCATGGAGCACTCGGTGATCATGGCCACTTTTGCCGGCCGGTTGTCTGCGACGTACTTGATCATGCCCGCGGTGGAGCCAACGAAATCCGCCTCGGCCAGGACCTCGGGCGGACATTCGGGATGGGCGATCACCTCCAGGCCAGGATGGTCAGCCCTGAAGACACGAATATCGTCCGGGGTAAATTTCTCGTGTACCTCGCAGGCGCCTTCCCAAAGAATAATTTCCACATCGGTCTGGGTGGCCACGTAACGACCCAGGTAGCCGTCGGGCAGGAAGATAACCTTGTCAGCACCCAGGGATTCGACGATTTCCACTGCATTGCCGGAGGTGCAGCAAATATCCACCTCGGCGCGCACGTCGGCATAGGTGTTCACGTAGGCCACTACCGGTACACCCGGGTACTTGCGCTTGAGTTCACGCACATCTTCGGCGGTGATGGAGGCGGCCAGGGAGCAACCTGCCGACATATCGGGCATGAGGACTTTTTTCTGAGGCGCCAGGATCTTGGCTGTTTCGGCCATGAAGCGAACGCCGCACATGACGATCACATCCGCATCGGTTTTCGCGCCCTGCTGGGCCAGGCCCAGGGAATCTCCGGTGTAATCGGCGATGCCATGGTAGATCTCCGGCGTCTGGTAATTGTGCGCGAGGATGTAGGCCTTGCGCTCACGCTTGAGCTCATTGATGGCATGAATCAGGGGCGCGTACACGGCCCATTCCACTTCAGGAATCAAATCTTTCACGCGCTCATAGATAGGCCCGGTGGCAGCCTTGACCGCGGGAGTGTATGCCAGGGTGTTGTCACTCATATTCATACCTGGATCGTGTCTGCCGGCGCATGCTTGTGCAAGGCCGCCGGAGCTGTCGATAGTGGATCGATGATGAGAACCCGGTCGAGCCGGGGCTAGCGGACGATTTTAACTCCTTCCGGCCCCAAAGGTCATGGCTAAAACCGGCAAGATCAGTTCTACCGCAGGTTCCAGCGAAAATAGATACATTTTTTAGCCACGATGTGGGGCGCCTGGGGCGTGAAGCAGGCGTTGGAGGACGCACCCTGTGGAGTGTCTCCATTCCCCGGGCTAATGCCTATCCCCGGTGGGAATAACGTAGAGTCCCAGGGGCAGGCACGCCCACACGGCGTTTGGCGCAAGGGCAAGAGACGATCGGAAAATTTCCCAACTATCTCCGGAATAAAGCGATTTCGTGCTTCGAATAGCGTTCTCTGTTGTATCAAATTCCAGCAGGCCGATGAGCAGTTTGCCTTGAGACCAGAATTTGTTACTGCCCTTGTACACCAGTAGCCACAGCCTGTCCTGGCCGGCAGCAAGGTCCACGATGTCATAATAATTTGCCGCGAATTCCGCATCCAGGGTGACCTCGTAGGTTCCCGTCACCTGGTTGGCCGCGGGATCAACACGCAATAACCTGGACAGCGCCCGGGTCACCCAGACAGCCTTCTCGCCGATCACCAGTTTCCCCCGTCCGGAAGGCAGATTAGTCAGGGCAATGGTCGCAAGTACCTCGTTGGTCTGCGGATCGACCCGGGACAGCATTTGTGCGTGCAGTACCCACACCGACCCGAAACCGACCGCCACCTGGACCGCCCCGGGGGCGAGTGGTATGAAGGCGAAAAGTTCACCGGATTGTTCGTCAAACCGGGACAGGTACGAATTCTTTTTTTCCTGGCGCACCGACCAGTAGGAGCCAAATCCGGTGACCCGGTCGATGGAGGAGTCATTCAAGTCGGCTTTCGGAGTTGCACCCAGGGTAGCGCGTAAATCCGGATCGATCCTGGTAATGTTCTTGCTGTCCGACCACAAGATTTCACCATCTCTGAAGACCACTTGTTCACAGGACTCGGTATGCGGAATTACTATTACTTCCGACCCCGAGTCCAGTGGGCCGGACCCGTCTTCGGAGGACCGTTCCGCGGGACAACCATGGAAGCCTCCGCCCGTGCCTCCTACCGGCAACAAAACAATAACGCCGGCGGTATCCACTCTTCGAAAATGAATGGATACGGCGAGGTCGTTTTCGAAGGTGATGTGATCGAATTCGTCGCACACGGGTAGACCCAGGGGAACGGGAATAACCCACATCGGGACGATGCCGCAAAAAGCGCTCCTGTTATAGACCCACATTTCGCTGGTGGCATCAATGGTGGCGATTTCATCGGGTTCGCCAAACTCGCGCCGGAAATCCTCCTTGGTGCGGGGGTTGCTGGCGGGGCTTGTATCATGAAAATATTCTATCGGGCCGAACGATTCCCTGGTGTAAACGTAGTCGTCCAGGGGATAAGAGGATTTGCACTCAAGGGGCTTGAAGGCCGCTCCGCCAACGCAGCCTGTCAGCAGATGCACGAGGGCTATTGAGCCGATAACACGCTGAGCGAAACGCATTGGCCTGCACCTCCGGCGAGCCCATTGGCATACCCAGAGCATATGCCTAAGCCATTGGAAAGCAATGGCCGGTACAGTGTCTGGAATCAGTCTGCTAGACCCTTGTTGAAGGTCAATGTAGAGTGGCCAATGGTGGGGTTTGTGACCTGCGTGAGTGACGGATTTATTGGCCTCTGGATCGGCTGTGGCGGACAGTGGCAGACGCTCTCGAGCGGAGTATTGATGTTCTGCCGGCAGTGATCAGGCAGAGTCACGATCTATGGATATGACGCTTGCGCTGTAGCTACCTACTTCTCGACTGGGGTGAAGATTGGGAATGCAAAAGATGAAACCACTGAGCAGACTATGGCTGTATGTTGCGATGATCACACTGCCGGCCTGGCCTGTGGTGGCCGAGGATACCAGCGAGCCCAACGATTGGGGTCTCGCAGTCGGCTTCAGGAACGCGGAAATCCCGTTTCCAACTGCTGAAGACCGAGTGTCGGATTTTATACCGCTGATGTATTACCAAGGCGAGCGCTTTTTCATCAGGGGATTGACCGGCGGCGTGAGGGTGTACAAACAGGGCGATTGGCAATTCAACCTGATCGGCCGTTATCGCTATTTCGATATTCCTGCCGAATACCAGAACCTGGTGCGGGGAAGCGGCACTGACGTCGGTGTCCAGGCTCGCTATGCATGGAATGACAAGCTGGAATCGAATATTGAACTCATGACTGCGGATCAAGGCCGGGTATACGGTGTGTTCAACACCCGCCTGGACTGGGAATCGGGAAACTGGGAGCTAATCCCTTATGCGAACCTGCGCTGGAAAAGCGCGGACTTTAATGACCATTACTTCGGGCTGGACGGCTTCATCGATCCCAATGACCTTCCAAATAGAATCGACAACAAAATAGGTGGCGGACTGGACCTGGCTCTCGGTGGGGAGCTGCGCTATCACGTAGTGAGCAACCTGTACCTTATTGGCCGCGCACAGATTACCCTGCTGGATAACAAGACCGCGGATTCTCCGTCTATCGCCAAGGACAGTTTTGGTGAGTATTACCTGGGCTTTGGCTTCTTCCGTGACAAGAGCAAGCCGGCCAGGGCAAGCCTGGAGGCCGAGCCCTATGTGAGGGTTGCGTATGGCTGGGCGTCGCCCTCGAACATCGGGGAGATCCTCAAGTTTCAAGGTGAGTCTGATCCTCAAAATAACAAGATGACCTCGATCTTTTATGGTCATCCCATCGCTGATGATTTATTCGGCCTGCAGGATCTGGACCTGTACATCACTACCGGTTTTGTCTACCACCTGGGCTCCGATCCTTATAGCCAGACCCTGGAGCCGGGGGAGGGGATCAACATCGGTGATGAGCCGCTTACCCTGACCTATGACAGCCAGCCCACCCAGGAATACATCCTGGGCATCAAGGCCTACTACAACATTCACTGGCCCATGCACTGGCGCCTGGGTTTCGCCGAGGGTATATCCTACATACGCGATGTCACGAACCTGGAACAGCGCGAAATGGACTATAAGGGGTACCGGGCCAGCAACTTGATGAACTACCTGGATTTCACCCTGGATGCGGACCTCAGCCCCTGGCTGCTCAAGGATCCGGGACAGGCGCTCTACCTGGGTATAGGTGTTCACCATCGCTCGTCGATTTTCGAGCAGTCATCGTCCTTTGGACGTATCAAGGGTGGCAGCAATTACCCGTCGGTGTATCTGCAGTACAGTTGGTAAAACCCACAGTGACCTACTCTCGGTTGCCTGACGGAACACGAGAGTATGTGACCCATTGGTACTACTCAGGAGCCCTTTGCCAGGCGGGCCTGGCCGAAGCCCGAATTTACCCGCCCAGCCCTAAAGTATAGTTTTCATTAGCATCCCGCCGCCTGTCTGTGTAGTCTTTTGGATTGATTGTGTTTGGTGCCGCGGGAGGCCTCCATGGGATCGACTATAAGATCGCTTGCCCAATTGTTGGGAGTCGTGTTTGCGATTGTGGCGAGTACGCCCCAGTTTGCCGCTGCCGGGGACTCCTGGCCGACTTTGGGATGGCCAGAGTCCACGCCGCAGGCCCAGGACCTGGACGCTGCGGTGTTGGATCGCCTGCATACGGAGTTCGCCTCGGGCAAACATGGTTATATCGACAGTATGCTGGTGATACGTAACGGCAAGGTCGTGTACGAGAAGTTCTATCAGCACGATTACGACAAGTTGTTCGAGGCCCAGGCAGATCAGCGTCGCGGTCCCTACAATTATTACGATCCGGACTGGCATCCCTATTATCAGCGAGGTCCTGCCCACACCATGCAGTCGGTGAGCAAGAGCGTCACCGCCACCCT
>JAPHSC010000013.1 GCA_026193125.1 Gammaproteobacteria bacterium | reverse complement strand
CGCCTGCAGCGCCCAGACCCGCTCCAAACCCAGTGCAACCCAGGAGCGACAGTGTGCCACCCAAGCGTGATCCTGAATCCCAAGGGTAAATAACCGTCGAAGCAAAATGAAAAGGCCACCGTGGAGAACATCCACGGTGGCCTTCTTTATTCCAGGACGAAAATGTTACCGGGCAGTTCTAGCGCCCTCTTTTTTCCAATTCATCTATCAATCCCAGGGACGCGCCTTCCACCAGATCCAGCACATGTTCGAAGCCATGGGTGCTGCCATAGTATGGATCGGGGACATTTCGTCCTGGCGGATTGGCATGAAAATCCAGAAACATACCTACCCTGGGTCGCAATGCCTCCGGACACGCTTCGATCAGCAGTTGGAAATTATCCTCGTCCATGGCCAGGACAAAATTAAATTTCTCGAAATCCGAGGCTTCTACCCGACGGGCCCGAATTGACGACAAATCAAAACCGCGCTCGGCAGCGGCCTGCATCGCCCGCTGGTCCGGTGGTTCACCAACGTGATAGGCATGGGTCCCGGCGGAGGCAACTTCCACGTCCAGGTGTGGCGCACGATCCGCAAGCAGCTTGCGAAAAACCCCTTCAGCCGTGGGCGAGCGGCAAATATTGCCCATGCACACGAAAAGTATATTAATCTTTGAATCGGAATTCATAACTTATTGTTTTCCATATACTTATTTCCCACCATCTTTCAGGCATATTCAGTGACATTCGGGAAAAGTTGTGGCCTGTCTTGTAAGCAGCCGGGGATTATTATGCGCGAGAAACTTACCGCAACCAACGTTGTGGCTTTATTCCAAAGCCAGAATCTTCCACGTAGGTAGACGGGGGCAGCCTGTACTTCCGAAGGCGGAAGAATAGCGCTTCGTGGGTAATACGTCGAACCCGGCACGAGAAATCATCGTTCACACCAGCCGTTCATTATCCTCGCAAGTACTCGAATATTACGGCCAAGGTTTGGGGCGGATTCGATTGAGAACAAAACGGTTGCGGGTGGCTAGAAAGTCAATCCGGATCGACTTCCTCTACTATATCCTCAGTGTCCTTTCGCGACTCATCAATGGCATCATCAATCTTGTTGCCAGTCGTTTCACCGCCCGCCTTCAAGTCTTCCACCGCCTCGTCGATTTCTTCGCCGGCCCTTTCCAGCGGCCCCTGTTTTTCACAGGCAAGGAGAAACATCAATAGCGGTATCAGCAGTAACCACTTCACCGAATTTCGATTCTTTGCACTGATATTGGACACGTCGAATTAACTTCATTATGGCAATGAGTATTAGGGCGTTCAGGAGCGAAACCAGAATCCCACTGAGACTAAGATTTCCCTGGTAAATTGTGAAAGTGCCGAAAGCACCGCCAAACAGCCAACCGCCGAGAGCAGCGCCGACGATGCGCATGGGTGGCGCCCAAACACCCTAATTTATACTCGAATCAAAATATCTAGCAGGCCGGGGAGCTGGAATGGCAGCAGGTGGAAGAGAAAAGGACTAGTATTGAGTTGTCGCGAACAGGTGTGCATCGACTCGAATCGTGGTCGTAACCCCGCGTCACTCGGAAATCCCGACTGACGCGCCTGACGTGCAGTTGTCACCGGTTTGCGCCACAGGCACATGACGGGCCAAGGCATGATCTGGTACAGGGAAGGCAGATTGCATATTTTTCGCAACCCGGTGGACAATGGCCGGCATTTGCCGCAAGGAGCGCGGCCCGGAGTGCTCCAGCGCGGTTTGTTGTTTGCGTTGTTGTGGTGGATCCTCGTCGAAGGCGCAAACGAGTCCTGGTGGGTGGGGATTCCGGCCATCCTCCTGGTAACCGCTTCCAGCGCCGCACTCCTCGCACCGGTAAACCTGGTCTGGCGTGAGTTATTCCGATTCATTCCTTTTTTCCTGATTCGTTCCCTGGTGAGTGGCGCGGACGTAGCCTGGCGTGCGCTGCATCCCAGGATGCCCATTGCGCCCGATCTCATAGTCTATCCCCTGCGGCTTTCGCCCGGATTGCCCCAGGTGTTCATGGCCAATACGGTAAGCCTCCTGCCCGGCACCTTGAGCGCTGCACTCGATAGCAATTGCCTGACGGTACATGTGCTCAACAACAGGAAGGACATTCTGAGG
>JAPHSC010000390.1 GCA_026193125.1 Gammaproteobacteria bacterium | reverse complement strand
CGTACCTGGGCGTAACCGAATTCGCGATGACTGGAGGGCGCAACGTGGCCACCCAACTGGGCTGCCATGGTTTGCATGCCATAACATATACCCAGCACCGGTACGCCCAGCGCGAACACCACATCGCTGACCCGTGGCGGTTCATCCAGGGTGACTGACTCGGGACCGCCGGAAAGAATCACGCCCTGCGGTGCGAACTCGCGCACCGCGTCATCGTGCATATCCCAGGGATGGATTTCGCTGTACACGCCTGCTTCGCGCACCCTGCGGGCAATCAACTGAGTGTACTGGGATCCGAAGTCCAGGATAAGAATTCGATCAGAATGGATATCCGCCACTGGAAACCCTCGGTGGTATCAGAAAATCAACAAGCCCGCAGGACCGGATCAATTGGCCCGGTAGTTCGGGGCTTCCTTGGTAATGGTGACGTCGTGGACGTGACTTTCGCGTACGCCTGCATTGGTGATGCGCACGAAGCGCGGCTTGCTGCGCATCTCCTCGATATCCGCACAGCCGGTATAACCCATGGCCGAACGCACCCCACCCATCAACTGGTGGACGATACCAATCACACTACCCTTGTACGGCACGCGGCCCTCGATGCCCTCGGGGACCAGCTTCTCCACTTCGTCGGTACTGTCCTGGAAATACCGGTCCGAGGACCCGTTGTCCTGGGCCATGGCGCCCAGCGAGCCCATGCCACGATAGGACTTGTATGAGCGGCCCTGGTACAACTCCACTTCACCCGGGGACTCTTCGGTGCCGGCAAACAGGCCACCAAGCATCACCGAGGAGGCGCCGGCCACGATGGCCTTGGCAATATCACCGGAGTAGCGGATGCCACCGTCGGCGATCAGCGGAATACCGCTGCTGGCCAATTCACGCGCCACGTTGGCGATGGCGGTGATCTGCGGCACACCCACACCGGCCACGATCCGCGTGGTGCAGATGGAGCCGGGGCCTATACCCACCTTGACCGCATCGGCACCCGCGTCAACCAGTGCACGCGCAGCATCGGCGGTAACGATGTTGCCACCAACCACCTGAATGTGCGGGAAGGCTGACTTGATCCATTTCACCCGCTCGATCACACCACGCGAGTGACCGTGCGAGGTATCCACCACGATCACGTCCACGCCGGCCTCGACCAGCGCTGCAACCCGTTCATCAGTTTCCGGGGCGGTGCCCACGGCCGCGCCTACACGCAGGGCGCCACGCTCGTCCTTGGCAGCCAGGGGAAATTCGGTGGCCTTCTGGTAATCCTTCACCGTGATCATGCCGCGAAGCTTGAAGGCCGCGTTCACTACCAGTACTTTTTCAATTCGATGCTTGTGCAGCAACAACAGGATCTCTTCCTTCGCCGCGCCCTCGCGCACGGTGACCAGGCGGTCCTTGGGTGTCATTACCGAGGATACCGGGGCATCCAGCTGGGTTTCAAAACGCAGGTCCCTGTGGGTCACGATGCCCACCAGGTCATCCGCTCCGTCTACCACCGGCACACCGGAAATATTCTTGCGCCGGGTCAATTCGATAACGTCCCGAATGGTCTTGTCCGGAGTTACCGTGATGGGATCAGTGATGATGCCGCTCTCGAACTTTTTGACTCGACGCACTTCCTGGGCCTGGGCCTGTGGCGTCATGTTCTTGTGCACGATGCCGATGCCGCCTTCCTGGGCCAGGGTGATGGCCAGGCGCGCCTCGGTGACAGTGTCCATGGCGGCGGCAACCAGCGGAATGTTCAGCCTGATTTCGGCGGTCAGCCGGGTCGCCAGTGAGACTTCCCTGGGCAAAATTTCGGAGTACTCGGGCTGGAGCAAAACGTCATCGAAGGTAAGAGCTTCTTGAATGATGCGCATGTGGCCACCTGCTTCCCGAGATAAACCGGCAATTTTAGTGTTTGAACCATGGCAGGTAAACCCGCTGGCCGCATTATAGGCGCTTTCGGGCCAGAATGGCCCCGCCCGGCCGAACAACTGCGCGACTATTACTCGTCCCGGGCGATCGGTATGATCGGGGCATGCCGTCAGACAATTCAAGAATCCGCGCGGGCGCAGGTCGGGAGCGTCTCGTTTACACCGTGTCGGCACTCAACGCCGAGGTCCGGCTGCTGCTGGATACCAGCCTGCCCAGCCTGTGGATCCAGGGGGAGATTTCAAATCTCGCCAAGCCCGCCTCTGGCCACCTGTACTTGTCCCTGAAGGACGATCGCGCCCAGGTGCGCTGCGCCATGTGGCGTATGCGCGCCCAGGGACTGGCATTCCAGCCCCGTAACGGCCAGCAAATCCTGGCCCGGGCGAAGGTCAGCCTGTACGAGCCCCGGGGCGACTACCAGCTGATTATCGAGCACATGGAGGAGGCGGGAGAGGGGCTGCTGCGGCAACGCCTGGAAGAACTCAAGCTGCGGCTGGCCGCCGAGGGTTTGTTTGAGCAGCAGCGCAAGCGCCCTATACCCGCCCTGCCCCGACGCGTGGGCATCATCACCTCTCCCAGCGGGGCAGCGGTGCAGGACGTGCTGAAAGTCTTGCGTCGACGTTTTCCCGCCGTGCCGGCCCTGGTTTACCCGGTGCCGGTACAAGGCGAAGGCGCAGCTGCCAGGATCGCCGAGGCCATCACGCTGGCCAATACCCGCGGTGATTGTGATGTACTCATACTGACCCGGGGTGGCGGTTCCCTGGAAGACCTGTGGGCTTTTAACGAGGAACCGGTCGCGCGGGCTATTTTCAGCAGCCGAATACCCGTGATCAGCGCTGTAGGGCACGAGGTAGACGTGACCATTTCGGACCTGGTGGCCGACCTGCGCGCTCCGACGCCCTCCGCAGCGGCGGAGATGGCCGTGCCCGACAGCGAAAGCTGGCTGCGACACCTGGAGCAAAACCTGCAGCGCCTGACCAGCCTGGCTGCCAGGAGACGCCAGCGCCTGGCCGAACAACTGCGTTTTCTTACCGGTCGTCTGGGTCAGCGTGACCCGCGCCAGCGACTCGCCCAGGACGCGCAAAAACTGGATGAGATGGAGCTCAGGGCGCGGCGGGCTGTGCTTACACGCGTGGCGGGCAAGCGCCGGGAGTTTGCCGCCTTGTTGGCGCGCCTGACGGCCGCCAGCCCCGCCAGCCAATTACGACGGCAGGCACAGCGCAGGCAGGACCTGGAGCGACGTCTGCACAGATCGGCCATACAGCAGCTTGAACGCAAGGACCAGGCGCTGGCCGGTCTGGCGCGTGAACTCAACGCCATCAGTCCCCTGGCGACCCTGGGAAGGGGTTATGCGCTGGTGTTTGATGCCAGCGGACAGCTTTTGCGTGAACCGTCCGGTCTTGCGGCCGGGGACGCCATTCGAGCCCGGGTTTCCGGGGGACAAATACACGCCAGGGTGACCAAGGTGGAGAAGAACTGAACATGCAGGCAACAGTGCTTATGGGTCTGCTCGCGCTATTGGCCCTGGCGCCGGTGCGGGCCACAGAATTACCGCGTCCGAACCAGGTACCGGGTGGCATCGCCGTGCTTGAACTGGGCTTGAGCAGTGCGCAGGACGCACCGACGGTCAGCTACCTTGAGCGACCTGTCATGGTGCTGGCGAGGAATGACCAGTGGGTAGCGGTGGTAGGTATCCCCCTGAGCACCGCGCCGTCGATGCAGACCCTGCTGGTGGACGGCAAGCAGACGATTGAGTTCGAGGTACGGGACAAGGAATACCAAAGCCAGCACCTGACCATAAGCAACCAGCGCCAGGTGAACCCCAACCCACAGGACCTGGAGCGCATCAATGCCGAAAGCCAGCGCATCGGAGCAGCCCTGGCCAGCTGGAGCCCCGCAGATCCTTTTACACAGGGCTTCCAGGTTCCGGTGAGCGGTGAACGCAGCAGTTCTTTCGGACTACGCCGATTTTTCAATGGCGAGGCGCGCAAGCCCCACAGCGGCATGGACCTTGCGGCTGATGAGGGCACGCCAATCAAGAGTCCCGCTGCCGGCACCGTGATAGAAAGTGGTGATTATTTTTTTAACGGCAACACCGTGTTTGTTGACCACGGCCAGGGCCTGGTGACCATGTATTGCCACTTGAGCCGGATTGATGTGCAGCCCGGCACCAGACTGGAAGCGGGCGACATCATCGGGCTGGTCGGCAGCACCGGACGGGTAACCGGTCCGCATCTGCACTGGAGCGTAAGCCTGAACCAGGCCATGGTCGACCCGGCGCTGTTCCTGCCGGTCGAGTAGCGCGACCTCAGGCCAGGAACTCACCTATTCGCGGCCGGAAATTATCCATGTCCACCAGGAACGCGTCATGACCCTGTAGCGAGTCGAGGCCGGCGAAAGTCACGTCCAGGCCGGCCGCCTCGAGACCGTCGGCTATTTCTTTTTGCTGGAACAACGGGAACAGGAAATCGGTCTCAACGCCCATGATCAGCGCTCGCTTGGCGCGAACCCTGCCCAGCGCCGCTTCCACCGAGCCTCCGTGGTCACCCAGATCAAACAGGTCCATGGCCCGGGACAGGTAAAGATAACAATTGGGATCGAACTGCCCGGTGAATTTGCGTGCGTGAGCCTCCATGTAGGCCTCCACTTCGAAATCGATGGCGAAGGCGTCACCGGTTTTGCGCTCTTCCGCTATGCGCTCACGCCCGAAGCGCAACTGCCATTCCTTGCTCGAGCGATAGGTAATCATGCCCAGCTTGCGCGCCAGTTGCATACCACGGACTGGACCGGCACCCAGCGGATAACTGCCACGGTTCCAGGCGCCATCAGACCTGATGATCTCGCGCTGAAGGGAACGCAGTGCAATGGCGAAAGGCAGGGCCCTCGCGGCCCCGGAAATCGAGACCACCGCTTCCGCCACCGTGGGAAATTTCACCGCAAAGGCCAGCGCGGTCATGCCTCCCATGGAGGCGCCCATGACGGCTGCCAGCTTCGTGATACCCAGACCCCGCAGTAACTCCTTGCCTGCCCGGGCCACGTCTTCCAGGCTGAGGACGGGGAAATCCAGGCGATACGGCTCACCACTATCGGGATTCACCGAGGCCGGCCCGGTGGATCCAAAGCAACTGCCCAGGGAATTCATGCAAATCAGGAAATAACGACGGGTGTCTATGGGATGATCCTTACCGATCATCTCCTCCCACCAGCCGGGACTCGGATCCAGACGTGAGGCCGCGGCATGTGCCGAAGGCGACAGGCCTGTGAACAGCAAAATAGCGTTGTCGCGAGCCTCGTTCAACTCGCCCCAGGTCTCGTATGCCACGTCCACCCTGGACAGGCTGCAGCCGCCCCGATACATCCGCAACGGACCTGGCATGGTGTAAATTTTTCTGGCACCGCTCATGACTTTGGTCCCGCCCTTTTGGGTCAGCGTTCCGAGGCCTCAATATGGCTGAGCTCATCGCATAGCGCAACCGATCCATGCCCGCTATTTCTTGCGCTTGACGAACCTCTTCAAGCGGTCCCTGTGATGCTGCTGGCGCGGCGTCAGGGTGTTGCGCCTGTCCTTGAACGGATTGTCCGAGGATTTAAGTTCCACACGCATGGGGGTCCCGACCAGGTGAAATCTCTGTCTGAAAGTATTCACCAGGTAGCGCTTGTAGGTTTCCGGCAAGCGCTCGGTCTGATTGCCATGAATGATAATCAACGGTGGGTTGCGTCCGCCCTGGTGGGCATAGCGAAGCTTGATGCGCCGACCACGCACCAATGGCGGCTGGTGCTCAGCCATGGCCTGCTCCAGCACCCGGGTCAGCTCAGGGGTGGGCATGTCGACTACCGCCGAATCATATGCCCTCACCACTGAAGCCATGATCAGGCCGACGTTACTGCCATGCAGGGCCGAAATAAAATGCCTTTCGGCAAAGGCTGCGAAATCCAGTTTCATGTCGAGCGCGGCCTTGATGCGCTCGCGCTGATTCTCGGAGATCCCGTCCCACTTGTTGACAGCAATCACCAATGCACGACCGCGATTTAACACCAGGCCCATGAGGGACACATCCTGGTCAGTCAATCCCTCGTGTGCGTCCACCAGTGCTACGACGACATGGGCGACGTCAATGGCCTGCAGCGCCTTGACGATACTGAATTTCTCCACACCTTCATCGACGCGTGAGCGACGGCGGATGCCGGCGGTATCGATCAATGTGTATTGCTGACCATCCCGCTCAAACGGCACGTACACACTGTCTCGAGTCGTGCCCGGCTGGTCGAAGGCCACCAGGCGCTCCTCGCCAATCAGCCGATTAATCAAGGTTGACTTACCGACGTTGGGCCGGCCGACTACGGCCACACGAATTCCTGGAGCATCGTCCGGCATTTCGTCACCGCCGGTGTCCGGAATCTGCTCGAGCACGTAGTCCATCAGCGCTGCAACACGGTCACCATGTGCCGCCGAAATCGCCACGGGGTCACCCATCCCCAGTCTGAAAAACTCGCCGGCGCTCTGCGCGGCCTCGCGCCCCTCCGACTTGTTGATTACCAGGGTGCAAGGCTTGCCGGAGCGGCGCACGAGCTTGGTCACATGCTCGTCCACGCTGGTCAAGCCATCCCGTGCATCAACCATGAACAGAACGTGATCGGCTTCTTCCAGGGCCAACAAGGTCTGGCGCGCCATCATGGCGTTGATGCCGGATTCGTCACCGGTCAAACCGCCGGTGTCCACCGCCACATAGGGCCGCGGGCCTACCTTGCCGAAGCCGTATTTTCGATCTCTGGTGAGGCCGGGAAGATCTGCGACCAGGGCGTCACGCGAACGCGTCAACAAGTTGAACAGCGTCGACTTACCCACATTGGGTCTACCGACCAGGGCAATAACAGGCAACATAAGAGGCAGTCCGGATGTCAGTCAACGTTTCAATTCCGGCGGTGCACTCGCGCACTGCCGGCAGTTATTTCTTGGCGATCACGGCCCGGTATGCATTGAGGGAAGATTCCTCGTTCAGCACGTAAACCATATCGCCCACCACCAGCGGCGCGCTGTAGATCGCGGCGCCGGTCTTGGCGCGCGCCACAAACTCGCCCGTGGCGGCCGATAAGAAGTGCACATAGCCCTCAAAGTCCCCGACCACCACGGTGTTGCCATAGGGTACAGGCGCGGTCACCGAACGGCGCAGCAACAATTCCTGGCGCCATACAGATGTTCCGCGGGTCCGCTCCAGCGCCACCACGTTGGACGACTGATCAGTAACGTAGACCAT